>CASBQH010000152.1 GCA_949127695.1 Synechococcales cyanobacterium PMM_0073 | reverse complement strand
GGCCGTAGGCGGTCTGGGCGGCTTTGACGGCTTCTTTCATCTGAGGGCCGTTCACCCCCTCAATCGGGCCGCTGTAGAAGCCCAGAATTGCCAGCAGCTGCTGAAACTCTTCTGGCTCATAGATCACCATGCTGAAAGTGGCCGCTCTAGTCGCCACTGGCGTGACGGGCGTAGCACCATCGCCAATTTGACTTTGCCAAATCTGCGCCAACTCGGCTTCGATCTCATTGACCGAAATATCTTTAGGCTTTTGCAGCGTTACAAAAGAAGTAGTCATGGGTGGGTTGGAGTTAATAGGGTTTTAGCCAAATCGTCTGAGACAAGAACAGCAATTACAGCCTGCGCCAGCGTCGGCCTTCTTGGTTGAGCAACAGCTCTGATTCAATCGGGCCCCAGGTTCCGGCTTCGTACAGCGGGATGGCTTCGGGCGGAGCAGGCGCATCCCAGACTTGCAGCACCGGAGCCAAAATGCGCCAGGAGGCTTCCACTTCATCGCCGCGCGTGAACAGCGTCTGGTCGCCCAACATACAGTCTACGAGCAGTCGGCTATAAGCTTCTGTATTCGGCTGACCAAATGCGTTCTCATAGCTAAAATCCATTTCCACCGAGCGGGTGCGGAGTGAGCTGCCGGGAGTTTTTACTTCCATCCGCATGGCAATGCCTTCGTTCGGCTGAATTCGCAGCGCCAGCACGTTGCTGTTCATTTGCTTGGCGGCAGACTGGAACATCAAAAACGGCACGTCGCGGAACTGGATCGAAATTTCGCTCACCTTTTTGCTCATCCGCTTGCCGGTACGCAGATAAAACGGCACGCCCTGCCAGCGCCAGTTGTTCACCATCAGCTTTAGTCCGGCGTAGGTGGGCGTGGTCGAGTCGGGGCTAGCGCCTTCTTCTTCGCGATAGGCGGGTACGGGCTTGCCGTTCATCCAGCCTTCGGTGTACTGGCCGCGCACGGCAGAGAGATGCAGCTGTTCGGGATCAAACAGGCGGGTGGCTTGTAGCACCTTCACCTTCTCGTTGCGGATGCTGTCGGCATCCAGCGAGTTGGGCGCTTCCATCGCGGTGAGCGAAAACAGCTGCATCAGGTGGTTCTGCACCATGTCACGCAGTGCCCCAGCCGTTTCGTAATATCCAGCTCGCCCTTCGAGGCCAACGGTTTCGGCAACCGTAATCTGTACGTGATCGACAAACTGGCGGTTCCAGAGCGGCTCAAAAATCGCGTTGGCAAACCGAAACACCAGCAGGTTCTGCACGGTTTCTTTGCCGAGGTAGTGATCAATCCGATAGATCTGCTCCTCAGCGCAGGTTTTGTAAACCACGCGGTTCAGCATTTGAGCCGAGCTGAGGTCTTTGCCAAACGGCTTTTCGATCACCAGCCGCTGCTTACGCGGATCTTCCAGCATGTCAGCAGCTCCCAGCTGCTGGATCGCCTCACCAAAAAATCGAGGTGCCACTGAGAGATAGAACACGCGATTGCCTCTGGTGCCGCGCTGCGAATCTAGCTCCGCCAGGAATTCCTTCAGCTTTTGGTAGCCTTCGGAGTTGTCAATATCAGCCGGGAAGTAATACAGCCCTTTGGCAAATTCGTTCCAGATGGTTTCTTTCCGTAAGCCGCCGCCAAACTCTTCGATGCCTTCGCGCATCTGCTCGCGGAAGTAGTCGTGGCTCCATTCGCGCCGCGCTACGCCAACAATCGTCAGTTCGGGAGGCAGCCGTCGCTCTAGCTTCATCTGATACATGGCGGGCACGAGCTTGCGCTGAGTCAAGTCGCCCGATGCGCCAAAAATTACCAGAATTTGCGGTTCGGGAATGCGGTCTTGCTGAAGGCCAGCGCGGAGGGGATTTTCGAGTAATGTCACCATATGCGGTAGTTATGCTGTGGTTGCTGGTTTGGGGGTAAGGGAAACTTTGGGGCAGGGTTGCCCGCGAGCTGGAACCGAAATTCAGCCAGAGGCTAACAGCCGCTCCTGCTGATCGCGCTGATGCTCTTGAATAAAAGACTCGACCAGCGCCACATCTTCTTTGCTGCCAATCACCAGCGGCGTGCGGTCATGCAGCTTTTTGGGGATCACGTCCATAATCGCCTCAGTCCCGGTGCTAGCACTGCCGCCCGCCTGCTCCACCAAAAACGCCAGCGGAGCCGATTCGTACAGCAGCCTGATCTTGCCTTCGGGCTTTTTGACCGTACCGGGATAGAGAAACACGCCGCCTTGAAACAAAATCCGATGTACGTCGCCCACCAATGCGCCGCTATAGCGAGCCGTGTAGCCCTCATGCCGATGCACGTACCGGATATAGTCGCGGATGGATTCTTCCCACTGCCAGAAGTTGCCTTCGTTGACGCTGTAGACCGGGCCATGCGCTGGAATACGAATATTTTCAGCCGATAGGATAAACTCGCCCAGGCTGGGATCAAGCGTGAAGGCATGGACACCCGTGCCCACCGAATAGATCAGCACGGTGCTGGGGCCATAGAGCACATAGCCTGCCGCAATTTGCTTATGGCCATTTTGCAGCAGGTCTTGTGCCCTGCCGTCATCTTCGCCTTCCTGCCGCCGGATGGCAAAAATTGCCCCAACGTTGAGGTTAATATCGACATTTGAGGAGCCGTCAATTGGGTCGTAGAGCAGGCTATAGCGGCCAATCGAGCAGTTGTCAGGAATATAGTAGGGGTTCTCCATTTCCTCAGAGGCAAGGCGGCAAACCAGCCCGCTCTGCTGAAACGCCGAAATAAACACCTGGTTGGCGTAGAGA
Organism: Synechococcales cyanobacterium PMM_0073; assembly: GCA_949127695.1. GTDB lineage: Bacteria > Cyanobacteriota > Cyanobacteriia > Elainellales > Elainellaceae > Elainella. Next base: position 2,291 of record CASBQH010000152.1, on the reverse strand, counting down.
TCCATTTTTTTGACTGACTCGCCCTGCACGTTGGTGCGTCCGGTGAAGCCCAGCGCATCTTCAACTAGGCCCGCGCGCGTCAGCCTCCGGGCAATCAGCTTGGCGGCCAGCGCAATCCGATTCATGATCGCGCTCAGGTCTTGGGCTTCGGCTGAGCTTTGCATTTGCTGCAATACGTGCCGCGACAGCGTGGTGCAGTCGCGGTCGAGGGCATATTCATGGTCGAGTTCATGGTTCAGATCGAGCTTATCGAGGTCTGCCATCGGTAGGGTTCCTTCCGTGGGGGAATGCAGCAGCAAAGTACTGCACCTTTTATATTAAGGAGGCATTCCCAGAACCGGGCTTAACTTTAGATCAACTATAGAAATGAGCTATTCCTGAGCGCGGCGGCCAGCTCTGCTCAGTCGGGCATCTGATTGGCTGCTGGATCTGGAGAGGACTGCTCAGACTGCTGTGACTCAGACTGCCGTGACTCAGACTGCCGTGACTCAGACTGCCGTGACTCAGACTGGAGCGAAATCGTCGCCACACCCTGGCTGGGTAGCGAAAAATCTAGCTCCTCGGTCGGAAACTCGCTGGAGTCTAGCGAAATATCTAGCAGTTCTTCTGGAAGCTCTGCGGCAGGAGTCAGCGGTGAGAGCGTTTCGACATCGACAGCATCGCTTTTATCTTTGCCGTCTTTGACTTTTTTAATGGGCAAATTGGCAATCAGAGCAGTCGTGCGCTGATCGCTCTCCAGCACAAACTCTGATTCTTCGGGGTCAATTTCGACATAGCGCGAGACCACTTCTAAAATTTCTTGCCGCATCTTTTCGACCACAGCAGGCGATAGATCAGTTCGGTCATGCGCTAAGACAAGCTGCAAGCGACGCTTGGCCGAAGCACGGCTGTTGAGATCTTTTTTGTTACGGGAAAAAAGCCGTTCGAGCAGTTCGCTTAGCATGGCGCACCGGTGAGGAAAACTGGGTTGAGGAAAATCAAGGCAAGCAGGTGAAAAAAACAGGCGAAATATCCCGATAAAAGAATTATGGCTTCTGTCTGCCCAAAAATCGACGCATCCGGCTCAGAAAGTCGTCAGGCGGCGGTGACAGGTCAAGAAAAGGCACCTTCTCGCCTTCGAGTCGCCGCACAATATTGTCAAAGGCCATTGCAGCTAGCGACGGCGCTTCGGTGGAGAGCACCAGCGGCTCACCTCGATTGGTTGAAACCACCACTCTCTCGTCGTCCGGCACCACCCCCAGCAGCGGAATCGCCAGAATATCCTGCACGTCTTTCACGGACATCATCATGTCTTTTTCCACCATGGCGGGCTTGAGCCGGTTGATCACCAGATACATCCGCTTAATGTCGTTGGCTTCAAGCAAGCCCACCACCCGATCCGCATCGCGCACCGCCGCCACTTCAGGCGTGGTGACTACAATCGCTTCACGGGCTGCGATCACGGCATTTTGAAAGCCCATTTCAATCCCTGCCGGACAGTCAATCAAAATAAAGTGAAAGGCTTTGGTCAGCGCTCCCACCAGCTTTTTCATCTGCTCAGGGGTGACGGCATCTTTGGTGCGATTCTGCGCCGCCGGCAGCAGCGCCAAGTTGGGCTGACGTTTATCCCGCACCAGCGCCTGATCCAGCCGACATTCACCTGCCAGCACCTCAACTGCCGTATAGACAATTCGGTTTTCTAATCCCAAGAGCAGATCGAGGTTGCGTAGCCCAAAGTCAGCATCTACAACCGCGACCTTATGCCCGCGCTTTGCCAGCGCCATGCCCAAATTGGCCGTCGTGGTCGTTTTGCCCACGCCGCCCTTTCCTGATGTGACAACAATAATCCGACTCATGGCGCTGAAGTAGGTAAGAACAAGGAAATTAAAGTCTAAGTATAGAAGAGGAAACACTAGAGCGCGTGCATCTGGCTGCGGCTTCGGGCAATTCTTGGCAGACTGGAAGCCCCCAGATCTAGGCTTCGGGCAGAAACAGCCGATCTTTAGAAAACTCAGTCGCTCTGGCAATCCGAATTCCTTCGAGTGCCACATAGGCCACTTCAGGGCTGTATTGATCAGGCGGCTGCTCTGGAGCGCGGGCGACAAATTCCGCAATCCGAATTTGAGTCGGCTCCATTCTCAGCGCCAGAATAATGCAGCGGAGATTGCCATTAGCCCCCGCCTGCGCCACGCCTCTCAAAGCCCCCCAGACCAGCACATCGCCATCGGCAATAATCGAGCTGCCCGGATTGACATCGCCCAGCACAATCACGCTGCCGGGATGGCGAATCTCGACGCCTGAACGCACGGTGG
>CASBQH010000151.1 GCA_949127695.1 Synechococcales cyanobacterium PMM_0073 | reverse complement strand
GTATTAACGCCATCTTGGCTCACCTGAATGAAATACTCGCCTGCGTCTAGCTTTCGATCAATCCGCTCGTTTCGGGTGCCGCGCCTGCGAGAAACCGCAATAGAAGCGCCTTCTGCATCCAATAGCCGCAAATCAGCATTGGCTTGCAGATTCCGTAGTGACAAGACCACGTTCGTCTCGTTAGAAGCGACTCTAAACTTAAAGAAGTCGTCTAGGTCAAATGCCCTGTCGCTAATGCTCAAGGAACCCCTGATCCTTCTGCGCCGATCAAGCGTTCCGAGATTGCGAGCGCCCGCAGTTGTATCATCCGGGAGTCTTGCCATAGTTTAAGCCCTAGTTCGCAATCTAAATAATAATTCTCTCGTCCAGAAAAAAACTCAGTGCCATTACGGAGTTGGTAGATGTTCTTAGTCTCTCAGTGTAGCTTGAATGTAGCTTGAATTTGTGATGCAAACTGTCATTGTGGGAGCAGGGCCAACGGGCATAACGCTGGCCTACCTGCTGGCTCGTCAGGGTCTTGAGGTAACGCTGATCGAAGCCACTAGCCTCGATCGGGTGTTTCGGGGCGAAGGCTTAATGCCCAGCGGCCTCGATGCGCTAGCTCAGATGGGGCTATTGGAGCTGCTCGATCATATTCCGACGCAGGTGATTCAGCGCTGGGAAATGATTATTGAAGATTGTCCAATCGTGCAGATCAACGAGCCAGATGGACTCCAGACCACTATTGTCCCACAGCCTGCATTTCTCAAAGCCGTCTTGGGCAAAGCTGAACAATATCCAGGGTTTCGATTTGTGCAAGGCAGCGTCCAATCATTGCTCTATGAGTCAGAGCGCGTAGCAGGCGTGAGCGTCAACCAAGCTGGAGCCAGTCAGGAAATCCCCGCCGATCTGGTAATTGGTGCCGATGGACGCGGTTCAACGCTGCGCCGACTGACCAATCTGCATCTGCAAAAGCGCGACTACGACAGCAATCTGCTCTGGTTTCGCCTGCCTGCGCCATTACCCGCAGCCCAGCGCTCGGTGTTCTACGGCTTCATTCGAGGCAGCGAAAGCTTGGGAGCCTATAGCTCCTGGGATAGCAGCTTAAAGCTGGCCTATATTCTGCCGCGTGATTCGGCTGGTGGGAAAAGCTTTGACTGGAAAAGCGTCGATTGGCCTGCTCGCCTCGCCGCTATCGGCCCCGACTGGTTTACAGCACACCTGCAAAACCATGCTGCCATGCTCGAAACGCCTGTTTTGCTCAACGTTGTATTTGGCGCTTGTCCGCGCTGGTGGCAACCCGGAGTCTTGCTGCTGGGCGATGCGGCACACCCCATGGCTCCCATTCGCGCACAGGGGATTAATCTGGCGCTGCGGGATGTGATGGTGGCTGCCAACTATCTCGTGCCGCTGCTGCAAGCCAACGCCACAGCCAGCGCAATTGACGCCGCTCTGCCGCAGATTCAAGCCGAGCGAGAGCCTGAGATTCAGCGCGCACAACAGCTCCAGCAGCATGAGCAGGGACAGGCAAACCTGATTGCCCAAACTGCCATTCTGCGTTGGGGGCTAAAGCGAGTGGCTCCGGCAGCGCGTCCGCTGATTTCCCGGCGCTGGCTGTCTCGCCAACGACATCTGCGCTACGGTCTGCATCCGGTGCGGCTGCATTGGTAAGTCTAGATTCGTGATAAGGTGCGAAGCGATCTAATTCAAGATTTTCTCATGCCGAAATACGTTCTGTTTGGCAGCTACTGCGCCGACGTGCTGGAAAAACGAGCGCCCCACCGTCAGGCTCACCTCGACCGTTTGACAAAGCTCAAGGCTGAGGGTTCACTCATTACGCTGGGCCCCACCCAAGATCTGAGCCAGGTGTTTGGCGTTTATGCAGCCGAAAGCGAAGCAGCGGCGCGCCAGCTGGTGGAAGCTGATCCCTACTGGCAGCATGGCATCTGGACAGAATATCAGATTAAAGAATGGATTCAAGCTTTCTAGTGAAAAGAAATTTGGCGATACCCATGCATCAAGACTCGGCAAGCAGTAGTTGACACTGGTTCCTAATTCTGAATTTTATGACAGTTTGTTACAATATAAGGACATGCAGCTATTTCGACGGCTGAAGACTTTTAAGCACTGAATCTCATGGCGGTCACACAGATCCATTACGAAGAGGTTTTGGCTGAATGCAGCGACCATCGCGGGGCGCTCGCCCTGCTGAAGCAGTTTCGCCCCTACCTAGAGCTGATTCCGAGTATGCGGCGACCCGATGAGAGCGTGATTACGATTCCGCTGCCGCTGATTCGGCTCAGGAGTGCTGTCTCCTCTACGGCAGCAGATGCCCAGACCGGCGTTTTGCCCGGTGAGGTGATTCGGCTACCGGCGGATCTGGCCGTTCTGATGTGTGACCCAGAATGGAAAATCAAAACCGGCGTTGAAATTTTTATCTTTATTCATCGGCCTCAAGAAGACTTCTCGGCGCTGCTAAACCGCTGGCGGCAAACCCAAATTTGGCTGAACCAAGGCTACGAGTGGCTGATGCCCAAGCGTCAGCAGCATTTGCTCAGCGAAGGCGCAGAGGATTTTCACCCCTTGTTTGTGCTGTTCGACGAAACGCCTGAGCGAGTCAGGCGCGGGCTGCGTGGTGCAGGTTTACCGCTGATTATCCAAAAAATCTACACGTTAGGCGACGAAGGGACCCTAATTGATCTGACCTCATCTGAGCTGCCAGGATAATCAGCTGAGTCAGAGTCTCTTCCCAAAGTCTGCTTGACTGCAAGAATGAGTTGCGCGACACTATTTGAAAGCTCGAAAGTCTAGCCTCACGATTCTGTTAAGTCTACTTGAGTTTTAAATCGAAATACTCCGGTTTGCGGAGATTGTTCAGCAGGCTGGAGTATTTGCATCAGGCAAGGGTTGGCATCTTGAGCTGTTCGGGGTTTAGAGTCGCTGCGGAGATGAGCCAAATGGAAACATTAGAGTTTATTATTTACCCTGACGGCAGGGTGCAAGAGAAGGTGACAGGCATTGTGGGGGCATCCTGCGCCGAGGTGACAGCTGCGATTGAAGCGCAGCTGGGCTTGGTTGTGAGCCAAGAGTCTACCTCAGAATATTTTGCTCAGGCGCTCCAGCAGTCTGCTGCTGTAAAGGCTCAGCAGTCATTCGTTTAGCGCCAGATTTTTATTCAGCCCAGATTTTTATTCAGCATAATACCTAGCAAAAAACCGCCATGTCACACTTTAGCCAAATCAAAACTCAAATCCGTGACCTCACTGCGTTGCAAGCTGCTCTGACTGACTTGGACATTCATTGGAAATCTGGCCCTCAGCCCGTTCGAGGCTACCGAGGACAGACTTCAACAGCTGAAATTGTGATTGAGCAAGAGAATGGCTATGACATTGGGTTTAGCCAAAATCAAGGCCAGTATGAGCTAGTAGCAGACTTGCAATATTGGCAGCAGTCGCTTTCAGTCGAAGGCTTCTTGCGCCAAATCACGCAGCGCTATGCTTACAACACAGTCCTGCAAGAAACCAGCCGCCAGGGTTTTCAGGTGGCCGAGCAGCAGCAGCAGGCGGATGGCTCAATTCGGCTGTTGCTCCAGCGCTGGGCGGCTTAGGCATCTGACAGCAAGCAGTCTGTAGAGGATAGGATCGCGCATGAGCAATTTAGATCTAGGCCATGAGGCATTTGCTTTTTCGCCGGAGCTGGGCGGCTCCCTGCGGGAAACTGAGCGGACTGGCCTAGAACCAGAGCTGGGCGGGGTTGTGCGGCAGCGCGGCGTCTATGTAGATGAAGTCACCTGCATTGGCTGTAAGCACTGTGCTCATGTGGCGCGAAACACGTTTTACATTGAAGAAGACTACGGGCGCTCGCGGGTGATTCGGCAGGACGGCGACTCAGAGGCCGTGATTCAAGAGGCCATTGATACCTGCCCGGTAGACTGCATTCACTGGCTCGACTACACTGACTTGAAGCAGCGCGAGACAGAGCGCAAATATCAGGTGATTCCAGTCGCAGGCTTTCCGGTTGACCGTGCCGTCATGGCGGCTCAAAGACGCAGGCAGAAACGACGGACTGAAAACTCCTGATGCAGCCTGCCCGATCTGATAGCTTTCCTGATAGCTTTAATGATCGCAAGCAGCATTTTAAGACAGATCACTGACTGTTTTGCTCTGAGCTGTTCTAGGCAAGCGGGAAAACCAGGAGAGTCCGTCACTCCAGGATGCTGCCTGCGACTGATGCTCGAATCTGCTCAATGCGCTCCCGCAAGCTATCTTGATTTAGTCGATAGCTCAGCGGATGCGTAATCAGCCGAGCGGTGCTGACAAAGATTTGCTCAATTTCGACTAGGTTATTTTCTTTTAAGGTCTTTCCAGTTGCGACTAGATCGACGATTGCTTCAGACATGCCAGTGATTGGGCCTAGCTCGACTGAGCCAGATAAAGGCACAATTTCAACGGGCAGGTCAAGCTGGTTAAAATATTCAGCAGCGCAATGTACAAACTTACTGGCAATTCGACAGTGGGGCGGCAAGTCGAGCGCAGATTTGTAAGGGCTGGAGGCTTTTACTGCCACAGATAAGCGACATTCTCCATAGCCTAAATCTAATAGGTGCGCGACATTGGGGCAGTTCTCTCGTAGAATGTCATACCCGACAATTCCCAGCTGAGCTTGACCATATTCTACATAAACAGGCACATCGTTGTTGCGGACTAGCACCGCTTGAGCCGTATGGGTTTTATCCCAGATCTCTAGCTGCCGATTCGCCGGATCGAGGAAGGCGCTAAAGTCAAACCCGATGGACTTCAGCAGATCTATGCTGTCTTTGAGTAAGCCACCTTTGGCTAAAGCAACTGTAATCATGTCAGGCTGGTCAATTTCTTCAATTTCTTCGATTTCTTTAGATAGAGGTTCAACTCGAAAGCCCTCCAATTGAAGGGCTTTCAGAATTTCCAAGCTGGCTAAACTTAACTCAGCAATGCCTTCGCTTTAGCCAGCACGTTATCGACCGTGATGCCAAATTTTTCCATGCAGACACCGCCTGGAGCCGAAGCGCCAAATGAGTCAATCGCGACGATTTCTCCCTCAGCGCCTGCATACTTGCACCAGCCCATGCTGATCCCAGCTTCAACCGTGATCCGTTTGGTGACAGCTTTTGGCAGTACCGACTCCTTGTAGGCAGCATCTTGGGCTTCAAATAGCTCCCAAGAAGGCATTGAAACCACGCGCACCTTGCGGCCTTCCAGCTTTTCGGCGACCTGGACGCAAAGCCCAACCTCTGAACCTGTGCCAATTAGAATTAGCTCTGGCGTGCCGTCGCAGTCGATCACCGGGTAGGCTCCTTTCGCCACGCCTTCAATGGAGCTGCCAGCCAAATTCGGCAGGTTTTGGCGAGAGAACGCCATCAGGGTGGGACGGTTGTTTTTTGAGTTCTCGATTGCCACCTTGTAGGAGCCGGAAGTTTCGGTGCCATCTGCCGGACGCAGCACGGTGAGCTGGGGAATGGCGCGCAGCGAGGCAATGATTTCGACCGGCTGATGGGTCGGGCCATCTTCGCCCAGAGCCACTGAGTCATGGGTCATCACCCAGACTGAGCCCGCTCGCGACAGCGCCGAGAGCCGAATGGGATTCCGCATGTAGTCGGTAAAGATCAGGAACGTTGCGCCGTAGGGAATCAGACCGGAACCATGCAGAGCTATCCCGTTACAGATCGCACCCATTGCATGTTCACGAACGCCGAAATGAATGTTGCGATTTTCGTACTGACCTTTTTGAAACTCGCCGGAGCAGTTGAGTTCGGTCAGGTTGGAATGGGTCAAATCTGCTGAGCCGCCGATTAGCTCTGGCAAGACTTCCGAGATTTTATTCAGGCAGATTTCAGAATGCTTGCGCGAAGCTAGCGCCTTATCTGTGGGTTTGTAGGTGGGCAGGCATTTCTCCCAGCCTTCGGGTAGCTGGCCGCTTCGCATCCGCTCAAACAGCGCGCCCGCTTCAGCATATTTGGTTTTGTACTGCGCCAGAATTTCGTTCCATTCGGCTTCGCTGCTAGCACCGCGCTCAATCGCCTGACGCATATGCGCCATCGCGTCGTCTGGAATCACAAACGGCTCATAGCTCCAGCCCAGATTGTCGCGGGTTAGCTTGTTTTCGTCGGTGCCCAGCGGCGCACCGTGGACGCCGCCCGTGTTTTGCTTATTGGGCGAACCATAGCCAATCGTCGTTGTGACTTTGATCATCGTGGGGCGATCGGTGACTGACTTGGCCTCCTGAATTGCGGCAGCGATAGCGGCCAAGTCGGTATTGCCATCTTCGACATGCAGCACATGCCAGCCATAGGCTTCAAACCGCTTCGAGACATCTTCGGTGAAGGCGACTTCGGTGGAGCCATCAATTGAAATATGGTTGTCGTCGTAGAGCGCAATCAGCTTGCCCAAGCCCAAATGTCCGGCCAGCGAGCAGGCTTCGCCTGAAATGCCTTCCATGTTGCAGCCATCACCCAAAATCACGTAGGTATAGTGATCGACCAAGGTGAGGTCAGGCTTGTTAAACTTGGCAGCCATATGGGCTTCGGCCATGGCTAGCCCGACGCCGTTGGCAACTCCCTGACCGAGCGGCCCGGTTGTCACTTCAATGCCGGGAGTCTCAAAATTCTCTGGGTGGCCAGGGGTTCTTGATCCCCACTGACGAAAGTTCTTAATTTCGTCAATTGTGACGCTTTCATAGCCCGTCAGATACATTAGGGCATATTGCAGCATACAGCCATGCCCTGCTGAGAGCACAAACCGATCGCGGTTGTACCAGTAGGGGTTTTTGGGATTATGGCGCATGAACTGATCCCAAAGCACAAAGGCCATCGGGGCGGCACCCATGGGCAGTCCGGGATGTCCAGACTTAGATTTCTCAACCGCATCGACGGCCAAGAATCGAATCGAATTGACACAGAGTTCTTCGAGAGACTGGGTTGCAGCTATCATGATTTCTACTCAACAACGGCTAACGCTAGGATGGACGAGCGAGAATGCTGGGCAGCGTAGAATAACTTTTGGTTGAAAACGGTAAGTAACTATACCTATTGCCCTTTCCTATAGTTATAGCCCAAAGCGGCTCTGTTCTATCCTCCCACTTTCTGTGACCAAATTCTGCGACCTGCCATCTGCTGCCGAATCAGCTCGCCCAAGCGCTGCATCGCCTGATCAATTTCCTCTGACCAAGGCAGTCCGGCATTCAGTCGAAAGCAGTTGCCGTAGCTGCCGGAGGGTGAGAAAATCGCTCCCGGCGCAATGCTAATCTGCTGCTGCAAGGCTAGCTCATACAGCGCCAGCGCATCAAAATTAGGCGGCAGCTCTACCCAAAGCACATGCCCGCCATTGGGTCGCGTCACATGCGTTTCGGCAGGAAAATAGTCGCAGATTGCCTGCGTCATTCGCAGCATTTGCGACTGATAGGCGCGGCGCAGTTGCCGCAGATGCCTGTCATAGCCACCGTTGGCCAAGAATGCGGCCACCGTCATCTGCGGCACAATGGCGGTGGTTTGATTAATCACCCATTTCAGCTGCTCGACTTTGGCCTGATAGCGGCCTGCCACTGCCCAGCCCACCCGCAGACCGGGCGAGAGCGTCTTACTGCAAGAAGAACAGTAGAGCACCAGCCCCTCTTGATCAAATGCCTTCATTGCCTTCGGTCGCGTTCCTTCAAAATATACTTCACCATAGATATCATCTTCAATCAGCGGCACTTGGTGCTGAGCCAACAGCTCCACAAACTGCTGCTTGCGCTCGTCACTCATGCAGGTGCCCAGCGGATTGCTGAAGTTGGAGACAATCGCGCAGGCGGCGATTTTTCCCTGCTGCAAAACCACTTCTAAATCAGCTAAAGAAATGCCGTCACGCGGGTGAGTGGGCAGTTCTAGCGCCTTTAGGTGCAGCACCTCTAGCGCTTCTAGCAAGCCATAGTAGGTGGGCGACTCAATGGCTACCGTATCGCCGGGTTGGGTCACAGCGCGCAGCGACAAAAACACTGACTCAAGCGTACCGTTGGTTGTCACTACCTGATCAGGTGTGACTGAGCAGCCCGCATCCATCAATCGCCGCGCGACCTCATGCCGCAGCGGCTCATATCCCGGCGGCAGATCATAGGCATGAGCCAAAATCTGATGCTGGCGCAGAACTTGGCCGGTGAGGCGATTTAGCGCTGCAATGGGCAACAGATCCATGCTAGGAACTGCGGCTCCCAACCGCACCGTTTGAGAATCGCGAATTGCACAGATTACCCGGAAACCCAGCGAGTTATCGACGTGATGCGCTTTGGGCGGCGGGCAGGACTGCTGCGGCTCGCTGGGGACTTTCAAGGCCGCCTTAACGTAATAGCCTGACTGAGGCCGAGCGGTAATTAGCCCCCGATCTTCGAGCAGGCGATAGGCTTCTAGCACAGTCGAAATGCTGACCGACCACTGGCTGTGCAGCTTCCGCACTGAAGGCAGTCGGTCGCCAGCTTGCAAAGTGCCTTCGGCAATTAGATGCTGAATCCGATCGGCAATTTGCTCATAGAGATTCTTGTCTGGACTGGGCGGGGAAAGCTGGGTTGTCTGGGTTGTCTGGGTTGTCTGGGTTGTCATGGCAAAACGGGCAAAACGCCGATAGGGGGCTAGCTACAAGCCTCAGAACTCAGAACCAACTGGATGCAGCAATCATGCAGCAATACAGTTTGGTTGATTATGAGCATAACAGTTGAAAGAAGCCGAACTGTTACCATTACAATTTAACGCAACTGCATCTGGGCAAACCAGATTGAATTGTTAAAAATAGGGATAGTTCAAGCGAAATTTAGCTGCAATTGATTCAGTGACTTCATTTGCTAATTGCAAAGTTCAGCCTTAATCCAAGGCTCAGTTTTTAATGTCTGAATCACTCTGTCTATTGAATTGCTATCTGATGAATTACTGTCTAGAACACCTATCTGTTTTTTTCATAGAGACCATCTATCCCGGCTTTTGATCTAAACCAACAGCTGCTTTAGGCTAAGAGCATTCACTCAGTTGCCCCTTCGCTCGCTGATCCAAAAACTCATTTGAGAAATATCATGAAAAGCTTCAATCCAACGTCACCTTCAGGTTCACGCTCCAATATTGTGCCGTTTCAGCCAGCGGTTCGCGCAAGCTCTCGCAATGTTCCGCAAACTTCGCGCTGGACAAGATTTTGGGAGGCGCTTTGTAACCTGCTTTTACCCAGCTCGCAGCCAGTCATTACGGAAAAGCGTGGCTCAGACGGCAGCTATTACCAAGTCTATGATCCGACTACTCAAACTTCTAAAACGTTTGGATCAGAATTGGAAACGCGAATCTGGCTGGATCAGCGGTTCTATGACAATTCTAAAAATCTGTAGTTAACCTGCCGCATGAGCCGAACGTAGGGGTTGATGCCTCTACGTTTTTCTGCTGAAAATTTATTGATGCTCGACCTATCTTTAGAGCCAAGCCTGTTCAATCTGGCGGCTGCAAATTCTGGTAATAAATCGCCAGATCTGCTTGACTCAGCGGATTTTGAATTGGGTCAGCGAAAAATGCCCGCACTCGCAGATAGCGGCGTAGCCCCTCTGATCCAGCATCTAGCGAAGTTGCCTCTCGAAAATCTGCTGGAAAGGTCAGGCTAATCTTCAGCCAAGCCTCCTGTAAAACTTCCTCAATTTCTAGCGACGGAGCCAGATCCATCAGCTCCTCTAGCTCCTCCAAAATATTAATTGTTTGCAATAGCTCAGCTGTAATTTCAGGATCAGACATATGCGTTCACAGAAAGACCGAGATTTTGATCATGTCATAACTGCGGTTTGAGGCAGCTTAGTCATCAGGCTCAGGTTCGCTGAATGGCCGGTATTTATTGCGAGATTTGCGCTCCGTTGGGTCTACTCGTTCAGCGATCCGCAGCTTGGCTGAGCGAGAGCGCGGATTTTGCTTGGCTTCTGTTTCGGTCGGCGTGATCGGCTTTTTGGTGATGACCCGCAGCAATTCTGACTCTTTTAGCGCATGTTTGACGAGCCGATCTTCGAGGCTGTGAAAGCTGATGATCGCCAAGCGGCCTTGCGGCGCGAGCCAGAGCGGCGCAGCTTGCAGAAACTGCTCCAGTACTTCTAGCTCGCGGTTGACGGCAATTCGTAAGGCTTGAAAGCTGCGGGTGGCCGGATGGATGCGGCCATAGCGATAGGAGCGAGGCACGCTGTGAAAAATGGTTTCGGCTAGCTCGGCGGTAGTTTCAATCGGGCGGCGCTCGACAATTCGGCGGGCAATCTGGCGCGACAGCCGCTCCTCGCCGTAGGTAAAGATCAGATTTGCCAGTTCAGCTTCGTCCCAAGTATTGACAATTTCGGCGGCGGTGAGGCTCTGCTGCTGATTCATCCGCATATCTAGCGGCGCATCTTGGCGAAAGCTGAAGCCGCGCTCGCCCCAGTCAAACTGAGCCGAACTAACGCCTAAATCGGCCAGAACTCCGGCAAACCGCTGTTCGCCTGGATCAAACTCCGCAAAGTTGCACTGCTGAAAGCTGGCTCGTTCGCCAAATTCGGCCAGCTTTTGCTGCGCGGCAATCATAGCTTGAACATCTTGATCGAGCGCAGTTAGCTTGGCCTCTGGAGCCGCCGCCAATATCAACGCGCTATGGCCACCGCCGCCGACTGTCGCATCTAGATAATATCCTGCACCCACCTGCAATCCCGCGATCACTTCCCGGCTCAGCACCGAGATATGCCGAAATTCGGCGGGCGCAGTTTCGGGCGATTGATTTGGCTCCATACCCAACGAGAGTTCCTTGGCTGATTTGCATCCTGAGGCCGCTGACCCCATGATAGGATGATCTCCTGAATCCTTAGGCTAGCCGATGCGCTTCGACAAAATTTTGATCGCCAATCGGGGAGAAATTGCCCTCCGCATTCTCCGCACCTGCGAAGAGATGGGCATTTCCACCGTGGCCGTCCATTCGACAATTGACCGCCACGCCCTGCATGTGCAGCTGGCTGATGAGGCGGTCTGCATTGGCGAACCTTCGAGCAGCAAGAGCTATCTGAACATCCCGAATATTTTGGCCGCTGCCCTTACCCGCAACGCCACGGCCATTCATCCCGGCTATGGCTTTTTGTCCGAGAACGCCCGCTTTGCCGAAATCTGCGCCGACCACCAGATTGTCTTTATTGGCCCCAGCCCTGACTCAATTCGCTCGATGGGCGACAAATCCACCGCTAAAGAGACTATGCAGCGGATCAACGTGCCGACTGTACCGGGTAGCGATGGCCTGCTGAGTGATGAGAAATCAGCCCTGCGGATTGCCCAAAAGATTGGCTACCCGGTGATTATTAAAGCCACGGCGGGCGGCGGCGGGCGCGGGATGCGGCTGGTGCGGAGCGAGGATGAGCTGATCAAATCGTTTTTCGCAGCCCAGGGCGAAGCCGAAGCGGCCTTTGGCAATGCGGGGGTTTACCTCGAAAAATTTGTGGAGCGGCCTCGGCATATTGAGTTCCAGATTTTGGCCGACAGCTACGGCAACGTGATCCACTTGGGCGAACGCGACTGCTCAATTCAGCGTCGCCACCAAAAGCTGCTAGAAGAAGCCCCCAGCCCAGCCCTCAGCCCAGAGCTGCGTCAGAAAATGGGCGATGCTGCCGTGCGGGCGGCGCAGAGTATTAACTACGTGGGCGCAGGCACCATCGAGTTTTTGCTCGATCGCTCCGGCAGCTTTTACTTTATGGAGATGAACACCCGCATCCAGGTGGAGCATCCCGTCACCGAGATGATTACGGGGCTGGATCTAATCGCCGAGCAGATCCGGATTGCCCAGGGCGAAAAGCTCCAGCTCACCCAGGAGCAGGTGCAGTTTCGCGGCCATGCGATTGAATGCCGGATTAATGCCGAAGATCCAGACTACAACTTTCGCCCGCATCCAGGCCGCATCAGCGCCTACCTGCCGCCCGGTGGCCCCGGCGTGCGGATGGATTCGCATGTCTATACTGACTACGAAATTCCGCCCTACTACGACTCGCTGATTGGTAAGCTGATTGTCTGGGGCGAGAATCGTCCGGCGGCTTTGAATCGAATGCGGCGGGCGCTGCGCGAATGTGCAATCACGGGGCTGCCCACCACGATTGGCTTTCACCAGCGGATTCTAGATAATCCGGAATTTATTGCGGGCGAAGTGTATACCAATTTTGTTGAGCAGATCATGATGAAGCCAGCCGAATAACTGAGTCCTGATGGATGATTTTCGCCAGATTAGCAGCCGACTGACGCGGGCATTTCATGCGGGCGAAACGCTGATCTCTCAAACTAGCTCTAAGCTGAAAGCCACCCGGATCAGAACCCGGCGACGCGGCACAGCCTTGGTTGAGAGCGAGCAAGGGATTTTGATTGTCTCTGAAGACGGCCTGCGGTTTTCGCTCCCCGGCGGCGCTGCCGAAAAAGACGAGCTGTGGATTGAGGCCGCGATTCGAGAGCTGCGCGAAGAAACTGGCCTGAAAGCCGCTTCGGCGATCTTTTTGTTTAGCCACATGGGCGATATTCGCAAGCGCAGCTCTGGCCATAGCCGCAATCATCACAAGGTTTTTTTAATCCAGGCTGAAGGCATCCCCAAACCCCAGCAGGAAATTAAGGCCATCCAGTTTTATCAGCCCGGTGATGCCGTCAAGCTTTCCAACTCCACCCAAATTATTCTGGAGCGCTACAGAATGCTGCAATCAGAGTAGAGCGGGCGCGATTTGAGCGACAATTTAGGAAATAGCGAGCTGAAATACCAGAGGTTCTATGATGCTCAAAGCCACCGATGTGATGTCAGAAGCCGTGACGATTCGCGGCTCGGCCACCGTGGAAGAAGCCGTGAAGCTAATGCGCGAAAAAAACGTTCATGCGCTGATTGTGGCGCTGCGGCATGACCAGGATGCCTACGGCATTGTCACCGAGACGGACGTAATTTATAAAGTCACAGCCTACGGCAAAGACAGCAAGCGGCTGCGCGTCTGCGACATTATGGTGAAGCCCTGCATTGTGGTCAATCCTGATTTGGGCGTTGAATATGTGGCGCGGCTGTTTGCCAATACGGGTATCCATCAGGCTCCGGTCATTCAAGGGGCGCTGCTGGGGATGATCAGCATTCGAGATATTCTCACCAAGGGTGATTTCATTGAAAAGCCGCAAGAAACCGTGCTAGAAGAGCGGATTCGGCTGGCAATTGCTCAGGCGCGCACCGTCTGCACTGAAAAGGGCGCGACCTCGCCCGAATGCGCCGTCTGCTGGGATGAAGTAGAAGAACTCCAGGCCGAAGCCTCGCACCAGCGCGCCGACAAACCCCAAGCCGAGCGCACCGCCTTTGAACTCTTCTGCGAAGAAAACCCGGATGCGCTGGAAGCCCGAATTTACGACAACTAGGCCAGCCCACGCAGATCGCAAAATTCGTCCAACTCACGCTCAAGTCTTACTATGACAGTCTTACTATGACAGCCCAGACCCTTTCCGTCTCGCTGGCCGCGCTAGCTCAGCAAACCCAAACCGCCGCTCGTAGTTTGGCCAGCTTGCCGTCCGCCCACCGCAATCAGGCGATCGAAGCGATTGCCGCCGCGATTACCGCTGCCGCCCCTGAAATTCTGGCCGCCAATCAAGCAGACTGTGAAGCCGCCCAGCGCGAGGGTATCTCCAGTGCCCTTTACGGCAGGCTGAAGCTAGATGCGGCCAAGCTGCAAGGGGCAGTCCAAGGGGCAGCGGATGTCGCCAAGCTGCCTGATCCCATTGGCGCAGTTCAAATTCATCGCGAGCTGGATCAGGGCTTGATCATGCAGCGAATTGCTTGTCCGCTGGGCGTGCTGGGCGTAATTTTTGAGGCGCGGCCTGATGCGGTGATCCAAATTGCGACGCTGGCGATCAAGTCAGGCAATGGCGTGATCTTAAAAGGCGGCAAAGAGGCGGTGCGCTCCTGCGAGGCTTTGGTGGCGGCGATTCATCAGGGTCTGAGCGCCGTGAACATTGATCCGGCGGTAGTGCGGTTACTTACCACCCGCGAGGAAACCCTGGCGCTGTTGAAGCTGGATGCCTATGTAGACTTGATTATCCCCAGAGGCTCAAATGCCTTTGTGCGGTTTGTGCAGGAAAACACGCGGATTCCGGTGCTGGGTCATGCCGACGGGCTTTGTCATCTGTATATCGACCGCGCTGCCGATTTGGCGCAGGCCATCCCAATTATTGTCGATGCCAAAACCCAGTATCCTTCGGCTTGCAACAGCATTGAAACGCTGCTGGTGCATCAAGAAATTGCCGCAGATCTCTTGCCACAGCTGGTGGCCGCTCTGCCGACTGTCGAGCTGCGTGGGGATGCGGCCACCCGTGAGATTATTGAGATTGCGGCAGCCACCGAGCAAGACTGGTCTACCGAATATAGCGACTTAATTCTCTCGATCAAGCTGGTCGATTCACTGGCGGCAGCAGTGGCGCATATTAACCATTACGGCTCGCGCCACACCGAAGCAATTGTCACCCAGGATGCTGAAGCAGCGGCGAGCTTTATGGCGCAAGTCGATGCCGCCGGACTGTTCCACAACTGCTCCACTCGCTTTTCGGACGGCTTCCGCTATGGCTTTGGAGCCGAGGTAGGGATCAGCACCCAGAAGCTGCCGCCGCGTGGCCCAGTGGGTCTAGAAGGACTCGTCACCTATCAATATCGCGTTGTAGGGCAGGGACATATTGCTGCCACTTACAGCGGCACAGCAGCCAAACCCTTTACGCACCGAGATTTGCTCTGAGCTGCCCAAAACCGGGCAAAATAGAGAGGTTCATTTCAGCCACCGATCTCATGGATGCTCAGCCTTCAGCCCAAGACGCTCTTCTCGTCGCCAATCTGTCGGCAGATAGTCCGCTTGAGCGATCGCCCGTGGTGCAGATTTCAGGGCTGCGAAAGGTCTACCGCACCGGCTTCTGGATGAATCAAAAGGTGGTGTCGCTGCAAAATTGCAGTCTAGAAATCTATCCCGGCGAAACCTTTGGGCTGCTGGGGCAGAACGGCGCTGGCAAAACGACGCTGCTGAAAACGCTGCTGGGGATCATTCGCCCTACCGCCGGACAGGGGACGCTCTTAGGCCGCAGGCTGGGCGACCGGCGGGTGAAGCAGCAGCTGGGCTATCTGCCCGAAAACGCCTATTTCTACGAGTTTCTCACCGCCTGGGAGCTGCTCAAATACAGCGCCAACCTGTTCCAAATTCCGGCCTCGGTGCAGCGGCAGCGGATTCCAGAGCTGTTTGATCAAGTGGGGCTGTCGCAAAAAACAGCCCGCAAAAAGCAGCTACGGCAATATTCTAAAGGGATGCTACAGCGCGTCGGCATGGCGCAGGCGCTAATTAACGACCCAGAGGTGTTGTTTTTGGACGAGCCGATGTCGGGACTCGATCCGCTGGGCCGCTACCAGATGCGGGAAATTATTTTGGGGCTGAAGGCCGCAGGCAAGACTATTTTCTTTAATAGCCATGTGCTTTCAGACGTGGAGAAAATCTGCGACCGAGTGGCCATTTTGGCGCGGGGCGAGCTGCTCTGCGTCGGTTCACTGCAAGATCTGCTGGGCAATGCCGATCTATACCGGGTGCAGATTCGCGGCGGCAACCCAGAGGTACTGCGGCGCTGGCTGCCCGATCTGGAGTTTTACGAAGGGGCTTGGCGGGGGCATTTGCAGGGCGACCCGCAGGACTTTCTGACCAGCCTGGAGCTAATGGATGCTCAGCTCGTCGGCATGAACCTAGCGCGAATGTCGCTAGAAGAGTTTTTTGTACAGCAGCTGCAACAGCATGGCATTCAGGCTAGTGAGTAAGCCCCAACGCCATCAACCTAGTCAAAACTACCCGACGGCTCGCTTGCGGTTCGAGCGTCGCTTAGAGGCGGGTTCGGTAGCGCCTTTGGAGCCATTCGCGCCAGTGCGATCCAGCGGCTCCTGCGCCAGCGGCAGCGTGAAGTGAAAGCTGCTGCCCTGATCGCGGCCTGCCGACTCCGCCCAGATCTGGCCGCCCAGCCCTTGCACAATTTGGCGGCAAATTGCTAGCCCCAGCCCCGTGCCGCCTGCTGTGCGCCGTAAGGCTCCCTCTTCTTGATAGAACCGGTCAAACACAGTTTCTAGGCGGTTTGGCTCAATTCCGCGTCCGGTATCAGCAATCGTGACTTCCAGCATTCTGCCGCCGTTGGGCTGGAGATTGGGCTGGGCGGTAATCAAGATGCTGCCGTCTGGCTGCGTGAACTTGCAGGCGTTGTCCAGCAGCTTGGACAGCACTTCGACTAAGCGCTCACCATCTGCCCTCACGGGCGGCAGTTCCTCTGCGATCTGAGCGGTGACTTTGGGTAGCCCTGTCTCAGATTGGCGGGTGCGGAGGCTGCTCAGCGCCAGGGTGACGCATTCATCAATGGCCACTGGCTCCAGATGCCATTCCACGCGCCCGCTCTCTAGCCGCGACAGGGTGATAAAATCCTGCACCAGCTTCCGCATCCGTTCGGCGTCGCTCAGCGCTGTGCTCAGCATCAGCTGCCGCAGTTCGGGCAGCATATCTGGCTCAGTGGCCAGACTTTCCAGGCAGACTTGAATGGTTGAAAGCGGCGTTCGCAGCTCATGCCCGGTAATCGCAATCAGGTTGCTGCGGGTGCGCTCTAATGCCTCTAGCTGCTGATTGAGATCTTCTAAGTTGGCATAAGATTCGGCCTGGATCAACGCCACGCCCAGCTGAGCGGCTATGGCTTCGACTAGCCCTATTTCGTCAGGCGTCCAGCTCTGTGGCTCGGCCTGATGCAGCTCAATCATGCCCAGCAGCAGCCCCTGATAGACAATAGGCACAATCAGCCAGGAGCGGATCTGCCAGCGCTGGATTAGCTCAGCCAGCGGCGCGAGATCTACCGACTCTACCGATTCAGCCGCCTGCGTGTCAGGAATGCTGATGCTCTCCTGCTGCTGCGCCACTGTTTGAAACAGCCGATGGTTGGCCAGCGGCCAGTATTGCCCCAGCAGCGACGGCAGGCTGTCACTGCGAAACTCGTGGCTAATCAACACCTCAGCGTCATTGGCCTTGCCCCGGTAGATCAAGCAGCGACCTGCCTGCATCGCCTTGCCCAGCTCGTTTACAGCCACCTTAAAAATCTCATGCGGATCAAGCGACTGCCGCATTGCAGAGGTAATCAGATTCACCAGGCGCTCCTGCTGCTCTTTGGCGGCAATGGAGCGATAGGCTTTTTGCAGCTTATATTGCCCTGCCTGTAAATAGGTGACGAGCCGCTGGGCAAACGGATCGGGGTCAACATCTCGCGTGGTGGGCATCTGCCCCACAAACTGGGCTTTGGCCTGCTTCAGCTTGGCGGCAAGTTCGGGGCGATAGACCCCAATTCGATCCAGCAGAATCTCAGCCGCAAGGCTGCTTACCTCCCGGTCAAAGGTCCAGATCCCCTCAAACCGCCGCGTTTGATCCATCGCCTGTAGATGCGGTGTCTCTGCGCCCGCAATCGGCAAATTCTGGCGCTCCTGGCAAATTAAGCAGGTCGAATACTGCACGCCAATCACGACTAAATGCCATTCGTGGCTGAGCTGATCAGAGGGGTCGAAGGCAATGGTTTCGTAGTCACGCGAGGCGTTGGTGAAGCTGGTTTCCGGCGCGGCCAGCACGTAGACATGCGGCGTGATGGCGGCAATTCGCTCGTAGCGATGTGCCTCTTGGCGATAGAAGCGCTCTTTCTGAAAGCTGGCAATGATCAGCGGCTGGGCGTCGCTGGCCAAGACCTGATCTTCCATCGCGTGAGACAGCGCGGTGAGCGAAGATTTGAAGTAAAGCTGCGGTCGTAGCTGGGCTGAGCTTTGCAGCAACTCTTCCAGTACGGAGGTTTGAATGCTCATCTAAAATTTTGGTCTCTGAGCTGGGGGTTGAAGCGCTGGGGGTTGAAGCGCTGGGGGTTGAGCTGGAGGGGAACCTACTGATTTGAGCTGGCCAGATACC
>CASBQH010000150.1 GCA_949127695.1 Synechococcales cyanobacterium PMM_0073 | reverse complement strand
GGCCAATAGTCCAGGTAGCAGCCCTTACGACTCACCTCAGCCCAGCAACCCGTACAGCCAGCCCAATCCGCCCAGCACCAGCTTCAATCCGCTCAGCCGCATTCCGGCTTTGGCAGGGCAGTGGATGCAGCCCCAGCGCGACCCTGATCTGCCGCCCGATCTGCCCCAGTCAATTGCCGAGGCCAACCGTTCGGTGGTGATGCTGCAAGGCCGGAACTCGGTGGGTTCAGGGATTATTCTGTCGTCAGATGGGCTAATTCTCACCAACAGCCATGTCGTTCAAAACGGCGGCGGTGGCAGCTGGCGTGTGCGGCTCTCAGATGCTCAGGAGCTATCCGCCACGGTGGTGCATCCCGGCGCTGGCGCGGGCAATATTTTCCGTGACTTGGCGCTGGTGCGGATCAACGGAGCCAGCAATTTGCCAGTCGCCAAACTAGCTCAGGCTCAGCCGCAGCAGGGCGAAGCAGTCTGGGCAATTGGCTCGCCCTACGCGCATCCAGAAGTGGTGACGCGAGGCGAACTGCGGCAGCTCACCTCAGACGGAATTATCTTAACCAACGCTGAAGTGCATCCCGGCAATTCGGGTGGGCCGCTGCTCAATCAGCAGGGTGAAGTGGTGGGGATTAACACCGCCGTCAATCCGAATCTGCCCGATGGAGCAACTACCGTGGCAATCTCGACGGCCTTAGTCGAACGCAATTTGGCCGATCTCACATCGGGTTCACCCGGCTCAGGCAGTCTGTCGCCCGGTCGGTTTCCAGGCCAAATGAGCGGCCAAGTCCCGAATCTGTCGCCCGGTATGTCGCCCGGTATGTCGCCTGGGGCTAGTCCAAACGGCAGTCCTGGAGCGATGCCGGGGGAAATGCCGGGAGGAATGCCGCAGCCCGGTTTTGGCGAACAGCCCGGTAGACCCGGAATGCGGTTTGATCGCTCTGGTCAGCCCTGTCCTTAATGCTGAAGCGCGGGGGGCACAAATCCCTCCGTGCCTCAAGCTAAGGCTTGCTGCCTTCATCACGAAAGTCGATCAGGAATGCTTTCGCCGTCTGATGCAGTCTCTACCGCTTGCGGTTGGCCAACTGCGAGCCGGTTTCGCCCGTCATTACCCAAAGCACCGAGCGGGCGGCATCGCGCACCACTTTATTCAGCGGCTCAGGAGACTTGTCAGAAGGCACCGACACCGCCTGAAAATCAATGCCGCGACTGCCTAAGACAATCTCGCCAATCACCTGCGCCCGCCGCATATGGTAGTCAGAGGTGATCAGATAGACGCTGTGGATATCGCGCGTTTTGAAATAGTCAGCCAGCGAGGTGAAGTTGGTGACGGTATCCACGGCGCGATAGTCGAGATGCAGCCGGTCGCGGGCAATCCCCGATTCGTCAAATAGCCATTCGGCATATTCCGGGTTGCTGCCCGATGACACCCAAACCGGCAGCTCTGGATGCTGCTTGGCAAATTCGGCGGCAAATTTCTCGCGCTCGGCGGCTCCGCCCAGTACCAAGACTGCCTGCGGATGCTGCCGCAGTCCTTCCACCTGCCGATAGCCAAAGCCAAACAGCAGCAGCAGCACTAGCCCCGATCCAGCTCGCCAGATCAATCGGATGGCTTTCAGCAGCAGAGGACTCTTTTTGGGCGCAACAGGTCTCGATCGCATAGGAAACTCGGCCAGCTCAATCCTTCAACACAAAAATAGCTTACAGCAAGAGCCAGGATTTGACGCCCTGATTTACCCAAGTTCACCAGAATTTGAGCGGTCTGCTTTGGGGCTGGCTTCCTCTAGGGTGGCCACCAGCACCACCGTAATGTTATCGCGTCCGCCGCGCTCTTTGGCCGCATTCACCAGAGCCGTCGCCGCCCGACCGCAGGCGCGAATCGTCTTCAGGTGAAATTCAATGATTTGATCTGAGAGTTCTTCGGTGAGGCCGTCGCTGCAAAGCAACAGCCGGTCGTTGGCCTCCAGATCAAAGCGCTGCGCCTCGATCTGCCGCACGTCTTCTCGCCCCAGACATTTGGAGAGAATATGCCGCCAGGGATGAACCCGCGCCTGCTCCAGCGACAGCTCGCCAGACTTCAGCGCCCGCGCCACCCAGGTATGATCTTCAGTAATTTGGTGCAGCTTCCCCCGCCGCAGCCGATAGAGCCGTGAATCGCCAATATGCGCGCAGTGGGGCTGCTCGTCTCGAAACAGCAATGCCACGGCTGTAGTGCCCATATCGCCGCGCGCCGGATGCTTCAGCTGGTCTTGCAAAATCGCCTGATTGGCCTTTAAAAAAGCCGCTTCCAACAGCGCTTCTGAGGCATCTGGGGATGCCCAGCGCTCGCTGAGATGCGTTTGAATGGTCGCGGTGGCAATCCGGCTCGCTTCCTGTCCGCCCGCATGTCCGCCCATGCCATCAGCCACGATAAAAAACCGCCCCTCTGGATCAATATAGTAATCGTCCTGATTGGCAGAACGAAGCAGACCCGGATCACTCAGACCCGTGAATAGACGTTTCATAGCATGACCCTGGGCAGCAAAATAGCAAGCATTAGAACGTCCGGTCAGCCCGATCAATCCGAATCAGCAGCCGAATAAAGGCAACGGTGGCCATTAAAGCAGCAATTGCCGCCAGAATCGCCAGCCATTGAAATTGATTGACTAGCAAAATTGTGGCCGAGAGGGTGAAAGTGCCAATCAGCAGGCTGTAGTTCGTGCCCATGCTGACATTGCTGACTCGCCGCAGCACCCGATCCGACTCAGTGGAGCGAACTCTGACTCGAATATCGCCGCGCTCCAGCTTTTCTAGCGTATCTTCAATGCGGCGGGGCAGCCCCAGCGCCGAGCTGCCCACCTGCGCGGCTTGCCGACCTAGTTCACCCAAAATGCCTTCTGAAAGGCTGTTCCGCGATCCGTCGCCATTGTTCATAAGCTCTGTTGCAAACGGTTGTGCAACCTCCATAAAGTTAAAGTCAGGATCTAGCCCCTTGCCCACGCCTTCTAGGGTGGAAAAAGCCCGCATCACGAAGGTAAAGGTGGCGGGAAACCGAAAGGGCTGGTCGTAGGCAATCTCATACAGATCATCGCTAATCGCCGTAATTGACTGGTTCTCAAACGGCTGATCCATAAAGTGATCGAGCATATACTGCACCGAGCGGCGCACCGGCCCCATGTCGCTGGTGGGCGCTAAGGCTCCGAGATCAATCAGGGCGGTGACAACGCGCTCCGAGTCTTTTTGGGCGACGCCAAAGAACAGCGCCATCAGCTTTTCACGGGTTAAGGGCTGGACGCGCCCCATCATGCCAAAGTCATAGAAGATCAGCGAGCCGTTGGGGCTAACGGCCAAGTTGCCGGGATGTGGATCAGCGTGGAAAAAGCCGTCGTCCAGCAGCTGGTGCAGATAGGCTTTGGCTCCCAGCCGCGCCAGATTTTTGCGATCTAGACCCGCCGCTTCAATCGCCTCATAGTGGCTGATCTTAATTCCCGGCATATATTCCAGCGTCAGGACACGCGGCGAGCTGTAGCGCCAGTAGACGCGCGGCACTTTCACCCAGTCCTGCTCGCGGAAGTTGCGGCGGAAGTTGTCGGCGTTGCGACCTTCGTTGAGGTATTCAATTTCTTCCCAGAGGATGCGGCAGCATTCTTCGTAGATGCCCATCCAGTCGCGGCCTTTGCCCCATTTGGGATGGTTCTGGAAGTAGCGGGCGATGCCTTTAAGAATTTGCAGGTCAATCGTAAACAGCTTTTTGAGGCCGGGGCGCTGGATTTTTACCACCACCTCTTCGCCCGAATGCAGCTGCGCCCGATGCACCTGCCCCAGACTGGCCGCCGCCAGCGGAATGGGGTCAAAGTTGCGGTAGAGCTGCGGAATGGTTTTGCCGAAATCCTGCTGAATAATCCGCTCCACCTGCTCATAGCCGAAAGCCGGGACGCTATCTTGCAGCTTAGAAAGCTCCTCGACATATTCCAGCGGAAACAGGTCGGCGCGGGTGGAAAACAGCTGCCCGACTTTTATAAAAGTCGGACCCAAGTTTAGCAGCGTCTCGCGAATCCAGATCGCCTGCGCCCGCCGCCGCTTGGCTTTAGCGGCGTCCGTCATGCCGTCCCGATAGCTCCAGGGCTTGTTAAACGCCCACTGTGCCGCCATCAGCTTCAGCACGAAGCTCCAGATATCGACATAGCGCCGCCGCCGCGAATAGTTCTCGCGATTCCAGCGATAGGAAGCATCGCCGTAGGAGCGGAGTTGAGGCTGCAATTGGGCGTCGTCCATGACAGGGGTTGCAGGAGAGGTCAGATGACTCTGAAGCGGCTCAGCGGCTATGGCCGGCAGGCTAGGAATTTCGGAAGCAGACACTATCGTTAATTTTGAAGAGAGCTGAAAAGAACTTAAAAATTAGAGCAGTTACAAAAATAGCCAGCCACAGCCCTCGCCAGTGCCAAATGCTCAAGGGGTGCTGCGACTGCGATAGCGCTGTAGCTCTGCTCGCAGCTGAGCCGTCTCGGCGCGCAGATCGTCAATCACGGTTTGCAGATCGTCAGATTGAGACAGCGAACCAGAGCCAGCAGACGCAGCGGTGGCAGCAGGAGAAAATGGACTAGAGCCACCAGTTTGACGAGACAGCGTTTCCTCCCGCTCTGCGCGCTCTAGCACTTCGGTGGTAAACTGCCGCAGCCGCTCACGCTGCTCTGCGTCGAATTTGCCCAGCTCGCTCATTGCGCCCGTCACGGCATTTTCCAGCTGTTCACCCACTGCCTCGGCCAAGGCTCGACCGATAAAAAATGCATGAACCAGAGGGTTATTCATGTTAAAAATCTTTTACAAGCTCCGCAAAAATTATAACTTGCTTACCTCTATTGTGCTGAGAGCATTCAGCCGAGATGCCGCCAAGATGCCGCCAAGATGCCGCTAGATTTGGAAACCGTCGGGCAAGTTTGAACCTGCAATTTGAAGCAATCTACTAGATGAATTTGCTACATCGCATCACCACCTGGCTGGAAGTTCACTGGGTCAACCCGGCCTACAGCGGCTGGCTGATGGCCGGGTTGGCGCTGTTCTTTTTTGGGGCGGCCACCAACACCATGGCGGGCTGGCTCTATGTGATTAGCGGCCTGATGGCAGCGCTCTTGCTGCTGGCGGCAGTCTGGCCAATTACCAATCTGCGCGGCCTGAAGCTGCACCGCTCGCCGCTGCTGCCCGTGAGCGCTGGCGATCAGCTGCGGCTGGAACTCTGGGTTGAGAATCTCACCCGACAGCCCAAAACGCTGCTGCTGTTGCAAGACGAGCTGCCGCCAAAACAGCCCCAGCGGAGCCGCCGTGCGAAGCAACACCTGCTGCCAGCGGTAGATGCCGCGCTGAGGAGCTGCCAAACTCGCTGTCCAGCAGTAGCGGCTCTGCGCCGGAATCTGCTCAATTGCGGTGCGGACTGGCTCAAACGGCGGCGGCAGCTCGTCTTGCAACAGCAGCAGCGTTTTGGGC
>CASBQH010000149.1 GCA_949127695.1 Synechococcales cyanobacterium PMM_0073 | reverse complement strand
GGGGAATGGTTAGCCCAGCAGAGTCCGATTGTCATCAAAAAGCATGGGCGGAAAGCCAAGAGTATTTTTCGGTATGGTTTTGACTATCTGCGGAGGGTGCTATTGAATATTGAGCAGCATCAAACCCAGTTCCATCAAGCTTTACAACTTTTGTCCTGTACTTAGAAGATGCGGCTATTTTACAGAGAATTCAGACCGCAATTGAAGAAATTGAAGCCGCAAGCAGGCTCTCAGACTTAAGCAACCTCAAAAAGCTCAAAGCCGAAGGAGCCTATTACAGGATCAGAATAGGCGATTATCGCATTGGGCTATCTCTCAATGGCGATGTCCTAGCGTTTGTTCGGGTGTTGCCATGGCGCATGAGCTAGCCATGCAGATTGATTTCTTCTCCGTTGGCACCAATGACCTCACCCAATATACGCTGGCAATGGATCGCGGTCATCCGGTGCTAGCCAAGCAGGCCGACGGTCTACATCCTGCCGTACTGCGGCTGATTCACCAAGCCGTTCAGGCCGCTGAGGCAAACGGCAAATGGGTGGGAGTCTGCGGGGGCGTCGCGGGCGAGCCGCTGGGAGCCGCCATTTTGACGGGGCTGGGCGTGCGAGAACTCAGCGTCAGCACTCCCAGCGTTGCGGCAGTCAAGGCCAAGCTGCGGACGCTGCCGCTGGTGCAGGTGCAGGATTTGGCTCGGCGGGCGCTGGCTTGTCCCGACGCGCCGAGCGTGCGGGCGCTACGGTAGAGGGACAAGCCATGACTCAAATTGTCACCATCACCCTGAATCCAGCCGTGGATCAAACTGCTGCGATTCCCAACTTCCGCGCCGGAGCCGTGAATCGCGTTGCTTGGGAGCAGTCTGATCCAGGTGGCAAGGGCGTGAACGTTGCCGCTTTCTTGAGCGAGTTTGGCCTATCGGTCACGGTTACAGGATTTTTGGGGCAGCGCAATGCCGAGCTGTTTCAGCGGTTTTTTGAGCAGAAGCAGATCACAAATCGGTTCATTCCCATTGCGGGACAAACGCGCGTTAATATCAAAGTGATCGATGACGTTCAAGATCAGGTCACGGATATTAATTTTCCGGGACAGCCGCCCACCGCTGAGGATATTCAGGCGCTGCACCGCACAATAGATGAGCTGGCGATTGCTCACGACTGGTTTATCATATCCGGCAGCTTACCCGCTGGCGTTCCACCCAATATCTACGCCGTCTTAACTCAGCGCTTAAAAGCACAGGGCAAAAAGGTGGTGCTAGATGCCAGCGGCGAGAGTTTTCGGCAGGCGTTGGACATGGCTCCCGATGCGATCAAACCCAATCTGGAAGAGCTGTCAGAGCTGCTAGGCCGTCCGCTGGCGGAGGCTGAAGCGGCAGGTGCAGCGCGAGAGCTGCTGGCGCAGGGCATCCAGACAGTAGTAGTGTCAATGGGAGCCAAAGGCGCAGTTTTTGTCGAGGCCGATCAGGCAATTTGGGCAAAGCCGCCGCAGATGCAGGTGGTCAGCACGGTGGGCGCAGGCGATGCCATGGTGTCAGGGCTGGTGCTGGCCAAACTGCGCGGCCTTGGTTTAGCTGATGCAGCCCGACTTGCTACCGCTTTTTCGATGGGCGCTTTGAGTCAGATCGGGCCGAGACTGCCGCCCCCGACTGTGGTAGAAGCCTTTGTGGAGCAAGTTGGCGTCGAGATTTTGAATTGACCTGTAAATATTGACCTGTAGACATAGAGTATAAACAGATGACAACTCAGAAAAAGATAGTTCAGAAAAAGATAGTTGCAGTCACCGCCTGTCCCACTGGGATTGCCCATACAATTATGGCGGCTGAGGCGCTGCGCCAGGGAGCCGTCGCGCTGGGGCATGAAATCAAAGTCGAAACGCAGGGTTCAGTCGGTGCCAAAAATCAGCTGACTAACGCAGAAATTGCTCGCGCCGATGCGGTGGTGATTGCGGCGGATACGCATGTCGATCTGTCGCGGTTTGGCGGCAAGCGGCTCTACGAAACCTCCACCAAGCAGGCGCTCAAAGATAGCGCTGGCGTTTTGCAGGCAGCATTAAACCTGCCGGCTATCGCCGCCACAGCCGGCTCGCCCGACTATCTGCGCTCCGTGCAGCAGGCCAAAGCTGAGCAGTCTGCCCGCCGCGCTGGCCCCTACAAGCATCTGCTGACGGGCGTTTCCTATATGCTGCCGGTGATTGTCGCAGGGGGTTTGATTATGTTAAAGCAATTCTGGACGGTCTGACGGCTTGCTTAGAAAACATGGGTCAAACCTACGCCGTAATTCTCGGCCTCATTCTGGGCGGCATGATGGCGGTGGATATGGGAGGGCCTGTGAACAAAGCCGCCTACACCTTTGCCGTGGGTCTGCTGGCCAGCAACCTCTATGCGCCCATGGCGGCAGTGATGGCAGCGGGCATGACGCCGCCCTTGGGCTTGGCTCTGGCAACGCTAATGGCCAAGCGGCAGTTTAACGAAGAAGAGCAGCAGGCGGGCAAAGTGGCCTCGGTGCTGGGGATTTCGTTTATTACCGAAGGCGCAATTCCGTTTGCGGCCAAAGATCCGCTGCGGGTGATTCCAGCCTGCATTGCCGGATCGGCCATCACCGGAGGGCTGTCGATGCTGTTTGGCTGCGAGCTGCGTGCGCCTCATGGTGGCATTTTTGTGCTGGCCATTCCCAACGCGGTCAGCCAAGGCGGACTCTATGTGGTGGCAATGGCCGCCGGAACGCTGGTGACAGCCATTGTGGTAACGCAGCTGAAGCGGCATCGAGCCAGAGTTCAGCCCAGCGAAGCGACCCCAGCCTCAGTTCAGTCTTCGGCGCATTAAGCGTTTTACGAAGTTAGAAGTTGCCGTAGCTGGCAATCGCGCTCTGCAAGCGGTGGCTGACTTCGGCTAGCGGCAGACTGCCCAACTCGCCGCTGGCACGGGTGCGGATGCTGAGGCTCTGCGACTCGGCTTCTTTCATCCCCACCACCGCCATCACCGGAATTTTTGACTTCTCGGCGTTGCGGATCAGCTTGCCCAACCGCTCACCGCTCAAGTCTAGCTCAGCCCGGATGCCATCCTGCTG
>CASBQH010000148.1 GCA_949127695.1 Synechococcales cyanobacterium PMM_0073 | reverse complement strand
ATGCGAACTTTCATGGTTTGTCCCTCTAGATAGCTTGCAGATGCGGTCAAAGCCTCTCATCTGGCTAACTACAGCAGCCGACAGAGGGATTCCAGCAATCTTCAAATAAAAAAAGATTTCAGATCTGCTGAAGAGATCTGTTCAAGCTATGGGCTTAGTCAGTTGAACCGGACTCGCCTGCTTTCGGCTTATTTTTAGTTTAAGCCGCAGGCAGGAAGTTCGCCTCATCCCGCTGGTGGAGTGAGTAGCACTGAGATGCCCCTGTCAATGAGACTAAAAATTCTCGGTAATGTAGTGCAGAACTCCGCGCGCCACGCCTTTTGCCAGCAGCTCGCGATACGCTGAATCAGCTAGGAGGGGGGCATCTTCAGCCCCTGTGACAAAGCCAAGCTCAACGAGAGCCGCTGGCATTTGGGTGCGATGCAGCACATAAAATCGCGCCTGCTTTACGCCTCGACTTTTGCTGCCTGTGGCATCCAGCAGACTTTCCTGGATAATATCGGCCAGCGTCCTGGCCGCACCCGCTGCGTAATAGTAAGTCTCAATGCCGTTTACATCAGGCCGACTCATGCTAATGGCATTGGCATGAACGCTGATAAACAGATCAACGTCAGCTCGGTTGGCCATAGAGACGCGCGGCTCTAGGTCAATTTCGCGCTCATCTCGCCGGGTTAAGACGACCTCAACCCCCTGCTGCTGCAAAATCTCGGCTAGCTTGAGGCTAACGGCCAGCACAATATCAGTCTCGCGCAGGCCGCCAATCCCGACTGCGCCCGGATCGCGACCGCCATGCCCTGGATCAATCGCGACTTTAATCCGCTGGCTAGCCACGTTGGGCAACTGATCTAGCGGCGGCAGCGGGCTGCGGTTAATCTGCCCCAAGCGTGGCTGCGCCCGTCCGGTGAGATTCAACGCCAGCATAGAGCCATTCGCTGCTAGTGCGCCCACCTGGACGCCGGGAGCAGGCATTAGCGACAGCACTACGCTATCGCCCTGCTGGCTAGCTTTGAGGCTGAGCAGTGATCCGCGCGGATCAAGTCTGGGTGGGCTAAACCCGCTGGCAAGTCGGGTGGCTGGCAGCGTAATTTGATAGCTGGCGGTAGCCTGATCCCAGCCGCTGCGGTAGCGGGTCAGCGGACGGTCGCTTCGTAAAATGACCTGACTGCCGCTCAGCTCAACTGCTTCCAGCGTGGTCGCTTCAACATAGGGCATGACGGCTACGGTGACAGCAGGCTGATTGCGGCTCGCCCGTCGCTGGCTGCGCCTCTGGGGCTGCGGCTCTGGCAGCTGCACTATCCAACCCGTGCGGCTCGTGCCGCGTACCACAACTTGCGCGGGGTCAATGCTGTAGTCGTTGTCTAGCTCGATAATAATTTGAGCCAGATTGTCATCTTCGCGGCGGATCTGAATCTCGTCAATTGCGCCCGTTTCGTTTTGGCGAATGCGGCGGCGCTCTAAGCTCGTGTCGGGCAGCTCAATTACTAGGCGAGCGGGATTGGTTAAAAACTGAACCTTGGGCTGAACTGGCTGATCGGTGACAAAACTGAGCTGTTTTTGTGACCGGTCAAACTGCCAGGACTGGAGCTTTGCGGCCTCAGCAGGCAGCAGAACCAACAGCGCACCGACCAAACCGCCTGCCAAACTGGACAGAACGCGAGAAAAAAGCAAATCAACTTTCACAGACAGGATTACTCCTACGGTCATCAGGGGAAGTCACAGGTCGCCCGTATTTTCGCAGAATCGCCTCAGTTAGCCGCTAGCGATTCTGCGAAAATACGGGCGCTTGTCCGCACTCAAGATACCAGAGAACGGCAGACGGATCGCCAGCTTAACAGAATCTTGTTTGACCGCTCTAGCCCTGCTCTAGCCCCGCTCTAGCCCTGCTTCAGCGCAGCCGATAAAACCCAGCCACCGCAAAAACCAAAAATAGGCCACCGCCTAGCTGGGTGATCAGGCGTTCAGAGATCCGACCACAGAGGATCTTGCCGCAGAGAACTGCCAGCACCGCGCAGATCGCATGACCTAGCGTTGCGCCGATTGCGACTCCAACTGGCGGATTGGCGGCAGCCAGCGCAATCGTGGCAATCTGAGTTCGATCGCCCCATTCCCCCACAAATACTAGGCCAAATGTTTTTAAAACAATCGCCAGCTCACTCTGCCGTTTAGGGAACTTGGTTTCAGCCTGAGTCACGGCCTCTAGCGCCTCAGCTTGCTCAGCCACAGCAGGCTGATCAGTCATGCTGCGGGCATCATAAATCAGCTTCAGGCCAAACCCCAAAAACAAAATTGCCTCAGCCCACTGCACGTAAATCTGGGGCAGCAGGCTGGCGAGTTGGCCAAACATGACTGAAAGCATGGTCATCACAGCTAAGGCTGAAATCGCCCCAATCAGCACAGGGCGATGCGGATGCCGCATCGCCAGAATAGCGGTGATAAAAAAAGTTTTATCGCCTAACTCTGAAACAGTAATGAGTAAAAGTCCGGCAGTAAAGGCAGTCAGCATAGTCAAGCTCCAACTCTCAAAGGATTTCGATCCAATTTGAGCGAGCTTGATGAACCCCTAAGACTCCACCAAGCTCACTCTGCGAAATAAATCGCTGTGAACTTAGTGAAGGTCTCACTTTCAGCCAAGACTTAATGCCTTGCCCTGATTACTTAAGCCAGGTTCATCACCAGTATGTTGACTTAAATGGCTGGATCGTGCGGTTATAACAGAATTCTGTGACGGGATTCTGTGACAAAACGCGGCGCAATCAGCAGCTACTCCCCTTCGTTACCCTCCAAGCTTAACGGCTGCAACCCGCTCATGTCAAGCCGTAACCAGCGCTATGGCTGCGCTAGGACGCCGTTGAGAAAAATATCGGCCATGCCTTCAGCCATTTCTAGCATGGCTTGAGGCGAACTATCGACCGGAGTCACCGTATCGCGGCTGAAGCCCGCAATGGTAAACATGCCCAAGAAAATCTGAGCGACAATCCGGGGATTCATCCGGCGATAGATGCCTTGATCCATCGCCGTTTCAAAAAAGGCTTCGGCCACGTCAGTTATTTTGACGATTACCTCGCTTTGGATTTGCTCAGAAAGCTCGGGGTGGAACTGAGCTTCCATGAAGCAAACCCGCAGCATGTCGGCATTTTGGTGTAAGTTGAGCATTCGCTTCCGCATCACCTGCGCGATCGCCTTGTAGCTGGGCATTTCGCTCAGCTCGGTGAGCAGATCGGTGAGAATTTCGATCCAGCCCTGCGTGGCTACTGCGACCAGGATGGCCTTTTTGTTTTCAAAATGCCGAAACAGCGTGCCTTCGGCTACGCCAGCGGCCTGAGCCAGATCGCGTGTGGTGGTGCCATTGTAGCCGCGCCGCGCAAACAGCTTCTGGGCTGCTTTCAAAATCCGGGTTTCGGCTTCTGCTTCGGTCGGAGGCGGAGCGGAAAAAATACCCATAGCGGCTACCAAATTTTATCTAAACTTAATAATTATTAATGGTAGCGATATTTAGAGCTGACGCAATAGAGCGCCTGCAAGAAGTTACAAGACCAGCAGCTTTTATCAAGATTTATAGAGGCTAGCGCGCCGAGGATTGCTGCTTGCCAAGGCTGCTAAACTGGCTTTCCTCTGGCGTTTGGCTCAGCAAAGCGGCAATTGCTTCGACATTCAGCGGCTTAGAGAACAAATAGCCCTGGCCATATTCGCAGCGCAGAGAGCGGATCTGAGCCAATTGCTTCAGCGTCTCGACACCCTCAGCCACCACGTCCATGCCCAAGTTCCAGGCCAATGAGACAATGGTTCGGACAATCGCCAGCTGCTCACCGTCTGAATCCACCCGCTGAATAAACGAGCGATCGACTTTGAGCGTGTCAATTGGCAGCCGATGCAGATAGCTGAGTGACGAAAAGCCTGTGCCAAAGTCATCAATCGCCAGCTGGATGCCGAGCTGCTTCAGCTGCCCCAGAGTGACAATCGCCGATTCGGCATGGCTCATCAGCACGCTTTCGGTGATTTCCAGCTTGAGATAATTTGGCTCTAGGCCAGTTTCAGTCAGAATCTGCTCCACCTGCTCAGCCAGATGAGGGCTAAACTGCTTGCTCGACAGATTCACATTCACCGTCAGTCTTGACCAGTCTGGGAACTGCTGCTGCCACTGCCGCATTTGTAGACAGGCTTGGCGCAACACCCAGCGGCCAATTGGCACAATCAGGCCAGTCTCTTCGGCAATGGGCACAAACTGAGCGGGTGAAATTAGCCCTTGCTGCGGATGCTGCCAGCGAATCAGCGCCTCAAAGCCCATCAGCCGATTTGAGCGCAGCGAGATAATCGGCTGATAGTAGAGCTGAAGCTCATCGCGCTCTACGGCGCGGCGCAGGTCGTTTTCCATCTCCAAAAGCGCCACAGCCGAGCTATGCATTTTGGGATGAAACACTGCATATCTGCCTCGGCCTTTGGTTTTGGCACCATACATGGCCAAGTCGGCGTCCCGCAGCAGCTCTTCCGGGCGATTGAAGCCGCGGCTGCTGAAGGTAATCCCAATGCTGGCGCTGGTAAAAATCTCGCGGCTTTCTAGGTTAAACGGCGCTGAGAGCGATTGCATAATCCGCTCTGCCACCAGCATCACGTTGTCCTGACTTTTGACATCTTCAAGCAGAATCACAAACTCATCGCCGCCCAGCCGTGCCACCGTGTCGTGCGGGCGCAGGCAGTCGGCCAGCCGCGCCGAGATTTCGCAGAGCAGCTGGTCGCCAACCGCATGTCCAAGGCTGTCGTTGATCATCTTGAACCGGTCGAGGTCGATGAACAGCACCGCAAAAACGTAGTCTGAGCGGCGAATGGTTAGCTCTCCGGCATGGTGCAGTCGCTCCATCAGCAGGACGCGATTGGGGAGTCCGGTCAGCGGATCGTAGTGGGCATTACGCACAATTTTGGCTTCTATATGCCTGAGACCGCTAATATCAGTTTGGATGCCAACTAGCCTGACTGCCTCGCCCAACCTATTCCGGCTCGCCTGTGCCCGACTCAGCACCCAGCGGTATTGCCCATCTTGATGCAGCATCCGATGCTCACTTTCAAAGCGATCGCTGACCCCGGCCAGATGCGCGTTGAGATCCCGCTTGACCCAATAGAGATCTTCAGGATGAATGCGGTCGAACCATGCTTCAGGCTGCGACCCAATTTCGTCGCTATAGCCCAGCATTGCCTTCCACTGCGCCGAGAAATACAGACTGCCGCTGCTGAGGTTCCAGTCCCAGATGCCGTCGTTGCTGGCCTGAAACGCCAGCTCGTAGCGCTGTTCATGCATCTGCATCTGCTCAAAGGCTAGCGCCAGCCGCTGGTTTTCTTGCTTGGCTTCGTCTAGGCTATCTAAAAGCTGACGGCGCTCCATCGCCTGCCGAATGACCTGCTCCAAGAGCGTCTCGCTGAGCTGCTCGCGCTGCAACCAGACCGTGCTAAGCCTGCTTGAGTCACCCAACCCACAGATTGGGTCGCAACCGGGATCAACGGAATCAGATGAGGTGACGACTACCAGCGCCGTCCTTTGGCTCAGCAGCTGCTCCAGCCGCAAGCTCTCGGTTGGCTGGACATTCTCGATCAGGCTATGGTCGATGACGCAGAGGTCGTAGGGCTGACGCGCTAAGGCGCGAATGGCGGCATCTAGACTCTCAGCCTGCTGAACGTGCGATAGGTTGACTGAAGTTGACTTCAGCAGATATAGCAGCGATGACGCATCTGATGTCGCCCGCTCAACGAGCAAAATTTGAACTGAAGAGTTGCACATGGCGGGTTGGAAGCTTGGCTTCTGGCTAAAAGTGGCCGAAATCAGGATTTAGCCTCTAGCATTCCCGCCGGAAATAGATGATGCTCAATTGGAGCGATGAGCGGCGCTGAATAATTCTGGATAGTTCTAAACTTGAAAGAGTTGAAACAGTTGTAAAGAGGCAGCCAGATGAGACAGCTGACCAGCTGGGGATTTAGCGCTGAGAGCTGGAAAGGCGGACGGGGTGAATATTGGGTGGTGGCTCAGGCGGGGCTGATGATGGGGTTCCTGCTGCTGCCAGCCTCTCGCCCTTTATTTGTTACCCAAATGATATCCCAACTGCCGAGCTGGGTTGTCTATGGCATCTGGACGACTGCGGCGGCGCTATTGCTGGGCGCAGCTATTTTGCTGATCAAAGGGCTGGTTGATCTAGGGCAAAGCCTGACGCCGCTGCCCCATCCCAGAGCCGACGGACAGCTGGTGCAGACCGGCAGCTACGGCTGGGTGCGTCATCCGCTTTACAGCGGAATTATTCTGGCGGCTTTGGGGATTGCCATCGGGCGGCTGAGCCTATCGCATCTGGTTGGAGCCTTGACGCTGCTGCTGTTTTTTGACCTGAAGGCCAGACGAGAAGAGCTTTGGCTCAGCGAAAAATATCCTGACTATGGCGACTATCGGCAGCGGGTGAAGAAGCTAATTCCCTGGCTCTATTAGGCGCAAGCAAGGCACTAGAGGCAACTGCGGCTCAACTGGGGCTGCTGCCAATCTTGGCTACAATGGGGCTGCACTCGCCTGAACGAATGCAAGTGGCATCAATACTAATATTTTTTTGACTAAATGACTACGCAGGGGAACCCTTGGCAGGACGAAGAGAGCTATGGCGAGCTAGAGCCGATTAACTCACTCCTGTCTGAGCTATCTGACTCACTGAACGACTTAGAACAAAACCTGGAAAGCAACATTAGTCGCTTTAGCGCTGGCTTTGTGGGGCGCAGGCGAAAAGCAGCCGTCGGGCTAGCCGTAATTTGGAGCGGCGTTTTAGGACTGCACCTGTTTGCCTATGGCTCTTGGCTAGTCATGGCGCTAACCAGCGTGATGGGGCTTCACGCCATTCGCGTTCTGGCCGCCCGTCCAACCCCTCTGCCAGCTGCTCTCCCGCTTCCGTCAGCCGCTGCCGATCTGGCCGCCTACCCCTATGTCTCGATTCTAGTTTCAGCCAAGAATGAAGAGCTGGTAATTGGCCGACTCGTCGAAGATCTCTGCAACCTCGACTATCCGACCAGCCGCTACGACCTTTGGATCATTGACGACAACAGCAGCGACTGCACCCCAGCCCTGCTCGAACAGCTAGCTCAGCTCTATGGGAATCTCAATATTATCCGGCGTTCTCCAGATGCCTCTGGCGGCAAGTCAGGCGCACTCAATCAGGTCTGGATGGGAACTCAGGCCGAAATTGTCGCTGTGTTTGATGCGGATGCCAAAGTGCCACCAGATCTGCTGCGGCGAGTGCTGCCATTGTTTGAGCGCGAGCAGGTGGGCGCAGTGCAGGTGCGGAAGTCTATTTCCAACGCTCTGACCAACTTCTGGACGCGCGGGCAGGTGGCCGAGATGGCCTTTGATAGCTATGTGCAGCAGCAGCGGATTGCCATTGGCGGCATTGGCGAACTGCGCGGCAACGGCCAGTTTGTGCGACGGCTGGCGCTAGAGCGCTGCGGCGGCTGGAACGAAGAAACCATCACCGACGATCTTGATCTGACGATTCGGCTGCATCTCGACCGCTGGGATATTGACCTGCTAATGATGCCGCCGGTGGCTGAAGAGGGCGTTACTCATGCGGTCGGGCTTTGGCACCAGCGCAATCGCTGGGCAGAGGGCGGCTATCAGCGCTACCTCGACTACTGGCGGCTGATCGCTCAAAATAAGCTGGGCACAGCCAAAACAATTGACCTGGTAATGTTTTTAATGACGCAGTATCTGCTGCCCACCGCTGCCATCCCTGACTTTTTGATTGCGCTAGTTCGCAGCCGCCCACCCATGCTGGTGCCCGTCACCAGTCTGGCGCTGCTGTTTTCGTTCATCAGCATGTTTAGCGGACTGCGCCAAACCCGCTCTTCCGGCACAGCCCCCAAAAATCCGCTGAAGCTGCTGGCGCAGACGGGGCTTGGCGCAGTCTATATGCTGCACTGGCTGCCCGTGATGGCCAGCACCACGGCGCGGATGGCGGTTCGCCCCAAGCAGCTGAAATGGGTGAAAACGGTGCATCATGGCAGTGGCGATTAGCTTCGGTGGCGATTAGCTCCGGTGGCGACTGGATTCGGAGCGGCTGAGGCAATTGGCTGAGGCTTCACACACGCTTCTGGACTTACCCCAGTAAAATGAAGTGAGTCAAAAAAGCATTGGGTTCAGCAAGTCTCGCTCAAGCTAGCCTTAGATCGCTGCCGCTCATTTTGGCCTCAAGTCTCGTCCCTCAAGGAGGACTCAGTTTGATTTCGTCTGTTGTACCCATTCAGCGCAGCAAATCGCTGCACGAACAAACTTACCAGGCGCTACGTACCAGCATCTTGTCGGGCGATCTAGCTCCGGGTGAACGGCTCGTAGAGACACAGCTGGCGCAGCGCTTGCAGGTCAGCCGCACGCCCATCCGTGAGGCGATTCGGCAGCTGCAAAAAGATGGCTTAGTGACGATAGATGGTCTAGAAGGGCTGCAAGTCATGACCATTTCAGCCGCAGATGCCGCTCAGCTCTATGACTGTCGGCTGGCGCTAGAGACGCTTTCGGTGACGGGAGCTTGCCTGCAAATGAATGCTGAACAGCTGCTGCATCTAGAAACCAACGTGCGGGAGGCCGAGCAGATCATGCAGAACCCGCCCGCCGAACTCAACGTGATGCAGATGCTGGATCTAGACTATGGCTTCCACCGGCTGATTGCCGAGAGTTCGGGCAATCGCTGGCTGGTGACGCTGCTGGATCAGGTGTTTGACAAAATGATGCTGCTGCGAATGCAGACGACGCGCCAAAACCCGGAGGTGCTAGAAATTCGGATTGAGCATGGCCAGATCTATCAGGCGATTGCCCAGCGCCAGACTGAGGCCGCTCTGGCCGCTTTGCAAGAGCATCTGCTAGCCAGCAAACAGCGCGTGGTGGGAGAACTCCAGCAGCTGCATTCGCTCTAGCCTTGAGCGATGGCCTGAAGCGGGATCTGCGCTAGTTCTTTAACGGCTGAAGCGGACGATAGACGGGCAGCGTGAAGTGAAAGCAGCTGCCGCCCTTGCCCTGCTCCACCTCTGAATCCACCCAGATCTGGCCGAAATGCGCCTGCACGACTCGCTTGCAGAGCGCCAGTCCAATCCCGTAGCCGTCCTGCGCCTGATCGCGCTGGAGCCGAAACCGATCGTCGAAAATTCGCTCTTGG
Source organism: Synechococcales cyanobacterium PMM_0073 (assembly GCA_949127695.1). Lineage (GTDB taxonomy): Bacteria > Cyanobacteriota > Cyanobacteriia > Elainellales > Elainellaceae > Elainella. The sequence continues at coordinate 9,223 of CASBQH010000148.1, read as the reverse complement.
GTTTCCACCGGCACGCCAGGTCCCGTATCGCTGATGCTGACCTGCACTTTTTGGGTGGTGCGATGCAGAATCGCCAGCGTGATTCTGCCCTCAGCAGGCGTGTATTTGCTAGCATTGTCGAGCAGATTGACCAGCACCTGCCGGACGCGATCGGGGTCGGCATTGACGCACGGCAGATCGCTGGGAAAGTCAGTTTGGATCTGCTGCGATTTGGCCTGAAACTGCTCTTGCTGTCGCTCAATTACCTCCAGGCAGAGTTCGGCCAGATCCAGCTCCTGTGGCTGAATTCGCAGCTCCCCGCCGCGCTCGCGAGCCACCTGCAAAATATCGGTGATCATCCGATCCAGCGCTTTGGCCTGGGTGCGCGCCTGCCGCAGCATCTGGTTCAGCAGTTCTGGAGTCATGCGCGGATGCTTGATTTCGCGAGTCATGCCCATTTCTAGGGTCTCTAGGGCAATTGAGAGCGTGGTGAGTGGATTTCGCAGGTCATGCGCCAGAATGGCGATTAGCTCGTCTTTAAATTGGAGCTGGGCTTGCAGTTCGGCCTGTTCGCGCTGAAGCTTAAAGACTTCATCTGAGAGCCGCAAAAACTCAGCCGACTGCGCCACCGACTGAAGCTGGGGCTTGCTATCGCCTGCCAGCTGCATCTGCGGCATGGCTTCATAGTCTTCGACGGCGAGCTGCCAGCGCGGCCACCAAGTCTCGATCTGGGCAATTAGGTTTATGCCAGCCAAAACCTGACGCGGCGGCGGATGAATCTTAATTAAAGAAGGCGTAGCCATCAGCTTAAAATGCTCTGCAAGGTGCGGCTGCTCGCTGACATCGATCACTTGCAGCTCGTAGGCATATTTGGCATCCTGGGCTAAAGCCTTGAGGCAGCTGCGGATTTGCCGAATGCGCTCATTTAAGATGGGGCGCTTATCGACAAACAGCAAGAGCTGAAGCGCTGCATCAGATGTCGATTGCGGTGGCAAAGCCTCCATGAAAATCTGGTTATCCTAAACGGCTGATCAGAAAATCGTCAAGTCAAGAGAATTTAAAAACCGGTTTATTACTTTCTTAATCATTTTGACAGATTTGGCAGGATTTATTTTGTTCTAGAAACACAAGAGCGTCAAGCCAAATCTTTAGCGATCGTTTCAATTTGGGCGGCTTTCGACTCAAGCGAAATAAAATTAAGCTGTATTAAGCAGCTAGGATCCATTTAACTGGGGTGGTGGCAATGAAAATTCTGGTTCTGGCTTGGGAATTTCCGCCCCGGATTGTAGGGGGAATTTCTCGGCATGTGGCAGAGCTATATCCAGAATTTGTCAAGCTTGGCCATGAGGTGCATCTGCTCACCGTCGAGTTTGGCCATGCGCCCTGCTACGAGCTGGTGGACGGCATTCATGTGCATCGGCTGCCGGTGGGAGCCAGCCATGACTTCTTCCACTGGGTCGCCAACATGAACGAGAGCATGGGGCGACAGGGCGGCAAGCTGCTGCAAGAAACCCAGTTCCAGATGATTCACGCGCATGACTGGCTGGTGGCAGATGCAGCAGTCGCGCTCAAAGATCTGTTCCAAGTGCCGCTGATTGCCACGATCCACGCCACCGAATATGGCCGGATGAGCGGGCTGCACAACGAAATTCACCATCACATCAACAGCAAAGAAGCCTTTTTGACCGCCGAAGCTTGGCGGGTGATTGTCTGCACTGACTATATGCGGCTAGAAGTGGGCTGGGCGCTTTCCTGTCCCAGCGACAAAATCGACGTGATCTACAACGGCATCTGCCAGGAGAAAAAGCAGCCTCGGCGCGAGTATGACCGCTGGAAGTTTCGTCGAAAATTTGCCGCTGATCAAGAAAAAATTGTCTACTACGTCGGGCGCTTAACCTACGAAAAAGGGATTGACCTATTGCTGAGCGCTGCGCCCAGCGTGATCTGGCAGATGGGCGGACTGGTGAAGTTTGTGATTATTGGCGGCGGCAATTCAGATGCGCTGAAGCGGCAAGCCTGGGATCTGGGGATCTGGCACAAGTCCTACTTCACGGGCTTTATGTCAGATGAGGAGCTGAACCAGTTTCGCCAGATTGCCGACTGCGCCGTATTCCCCAGCCGCTATGAGCCGTTTGGCATCGTGGCGCTGGAAAATTTTGCCGCCCGGATTCCGGTGGTCGTCTCGAATGCAGGCGGACTGCCAGAGGTGGTGTCGCATAGCAAAACGGGCATTGTGACGCAGGCGGGCAACCCAGACTCGCTGGCCTGGGGAATTTTGGAGGTGCTGAGAAACTCGGAATACGCGCAGTGGCTAGTCGAGAATGCCTACGCAGATCTGGATTATCGCTTTAGCTGGGCAGAGATAGCCAAGCAAACCGAGCAGGTCTATGAGCGGGTGGTGCAGGAATGGGCGAGCAGGATGGGGAATGACAAACCTGTAGAGTAAAGCCATGCTGCCCACCGATCTGTTAATCCACCGTCAAAACGGCGAAGAGCTGACCCCCAAGCGACTGCCGCTTCAGCCCAGCAATTTGCAGATGGCCGAAACGCTAATCGGCATTTTTCAGCAGGCGCAGGGCGAAACCCAGGGCGAACTCGACCGCAGGCTGCAAGCCCTCGAAGGCGACAGCACCGACTACCGGATCAAGCGTGGGCTAGCGCATCTGCTGCGCGCCGAGAGCTTTAGCAAGTTTGAAATTATCAGTCCGCTGGAGCCGCAGGCTCTACGCCAGCAGGTGTTTGCCTTGGCCAACCAAGCCGCCCCCTCGCCCCAAAACGCCGACCAAACGATTGCGCTGCTGGCCGAACAGCTGAGCCAGTCGCTAGAGCGCGAGGTGCTGCCGCCGCAGATCCGAGCCGGACTCTATGCCGACCTGAACGAAAATCGAATTTTGACGCAGTTTGATCCCCCCACGGCTGCGGCGCTACTGCATCGCTACAACCTGTCGCAGGTGCAGGGCATTTTTTACAAGGCCAGCCAGATCCGCATCCAGGCGCACCGCAACGATCCGGGCGAATATAAGCTGCTGTTTCGCTACCTGAAGCTGTTTGGGCTGATGGCCTATATCGAAGGCGACGCCGATCACGGCTTCACGATCATCATCGACGGCCCCACCAGCCTGTTCAAGCCCAGCACCCGCTACGGATTGGATATTGCCAAGCTGATCCCGGCGCTGCTGCATGTGACCAAATGGAGCCTCAGCGCTGACCTGCACTGGCGCGACCCTTACAGCAAGCAGGAGCAGAGCAAGCGGTTTAGCCTGGAATCGACCTGCGATTTGGTCAGCCACTATCCCCCCGGCAAAGCCTACGACAGCTTTTTAGAGCAATCCTTTGCCGAACGCTGGGACAGCCTCAAAACCGACTGGCGGCTAGAGCGCGAGGTGGATCTGGTGCCGATCCCCGGCAGCGTCATGATCCCGGACTTTCGGCTGGTGCATCCAGACGGGCGCTATTTTTTGCTAGAAATTGTCGGCTACTGGCGACCCGAATATCTGCGTAAGAAGTTCTCGCAGGTGCAGCAGTCGGGGCGGCATGATTTGATTCTGGCGATTTCAGAACGCTTGAATCTAGAAAAAGCCGGAGTGAATTTCCACAGCACGCCTGCAAGGCTGATCTGGTTCAAAGATAAGCTGCTGCCCAAAGCGGTGCTGGAGGTGCTGAATCAGGCTGATTAGCCGACTTCGGTGAGTTCAATCACGTTGCCGTCTGGATCTTGGACGAACAGCGCCGCCCGTCCCGAAGCGCTGAGCTGAAGCGGGCAGCCGTGAGCCGTCAGATCCGCCTTGACTGCCTCCAGATTTTTGACCGCCAGCGCCAGATGCGGGTTGCGACCCCATTTCGCGGCGTTTGGGAGAGTGGGCGCAAAGCTTTTGTCTTCGATTAAATGCAGTTGAAATGCGCCTAGCTCGTACCAAACGCCGGGATAGTTCAGCGTCCGGTTGATTTGGCTCAAACCCAGAATGCCGCCATAAAACTGCTCGGCGGATGCGAGATCAGAAACCAGGATGGCGCTGTGCAGATAGTGAGTAATGCAGGTAATGCTCATAGGAGGCATGAATTGATAGGTTCTCAGATGGATGAAGGCATTTAATCTCACGGCTGAGCCAGCTGACAATCCTCCCGCCCAGAAAGACGAGCTAGGGTCGTCACAATTTCGGCAGGCTGAATTGGCTTGGCCAAATATGCCTGGAAACCAGCGGTGATAGCCTGCTGCTGATCCATTTCTCCAGCATAAGCCGTGAGCGCAATTGCCGGAATTTGCGCGTTCATTGGCAGCTGCCGCACCTGCTGGAGCAGCGCATAGCCATCCATTTCTGGCATCCCGATGTCCGTTAGAAGCAGATCAAACTGCTGTGATCTCAATAGCTCTAGCGCCTGCATGGCCGTATTGACAGCCATCACGCTGCCGCCCGCTTGCTGCACCACAAAAGCGGCGAGATCGCAGGAGTCCGGCTGATCATCCACCACTAGAACATGCAGATTTGCCAAAGCCAGATCGGCATCTGGATCTGCGGCTGGATCTGCGGCAATCTGGCTAGAATTGCTTTGCAAGATCGGCAGGTCAACTGTAAATATCGACCCTTGGTTCTCCCCTGGACTCTGAGCCCAAATTCTGCCGCCATGTAGTTCGACAATTTGAGCGGAAATGGCTAGACCTAGCCCTAATCCCCCAAATTTGCGGGTGATTGTGCCATTCTCCTGCCGAAAATGGTCAAACACATAGGGCAAAAAATCAGCTGAGATGCCTTTGCCTGTATCTTTAACCTGAATCTGAGCTTGGTGATCGCTCTGGGTCAGCGTGATCGTAATTTGTCCGCCGCTATGCGTGAACTTGATCGCGTTCGACAGCAAATTCCATAGCACTTGCTGCAACCGAGCCGCATCGCCCATCACCAGACTTGGCTGCGGGGCGATCTGGGTTCGCAGCTGTAAGGCTTTTGCTTCAGCTGCGAGCTGGAGCGTTTCTAGCGCTGCCATGATCACCTGGCTGAGGTCAACAGCGCTGACGCTGAGGCTGAGCTTGCCGCTCAAAATTCGCGATACATCCAGCAGATCGTCAATCAGCTGCACCTGGAGCTTGGCGTTGCGCTCAATCGTCGCCAAGGCTTCTCGGCTTTTGGCCGGATCGAGGCTACCGCTCTGGAGCAGCTTTGACCAGCCCAGAATCGGGTTCATCGGAGTCCGCAGTTCGTGGGATAAAACGGCTAGGAACTCATCTTTAATCCGGTTGGCTTGCTCGGCTTCAGCCCGGGCAGACTGTTCTCGCACCAGCAGCCGCTGTCGTTCGGCCTCTATTCGCTTGCGTTCCACAATTTCTTGCTGTAGGGTTTGGTTCGCCTGGGTCAAGGCTTGGGTGCGTTCTGCGACCAAAGACTCCAGCTGGGTTTGGTATCGCTTTAATTCGGCTTCAATCTGGAGTCGCTCTGTCACCTCAGACTGTAGAGCCAGGTTAGCCTGTTCGAGCTGGGCTGGACTGGGCAGCGCCAAGACTCTGGGCAGCAATGAGAAAAGCTGAGTCGCGGTCAGCACGGAGACTAGAGCCGTTGCCGCTTTGACCAATCCTGAGAGCCAGTAAGTCGGATACCAGAGCGTCCAGATATCCAGCAGATGGGTCGTACCGCAAGCCACAATGAAAGCCGCAAACAGCAGAATGGTGCTCTCGAAAGGCAGATCTCGCCGCTTCCGAACCAGATAGAACAGCGTGATTGGCATTGAGTAGTAGGATAGGGCAATCAGCGCATCGGACAACAGATGCAGGCTCACCAGATTTGTTTGCCATAGGTAGCAATGTCCGTGCGGGATGAACGAGCTTGAGCCGAAAAGCTGGCTCCAATTAATCATGGGTCTATCACTCTCAGCTATTGGCGTCGCGACTCGCTTTAGTCAAGCGGCAGCGAAATCGAGCCTGTCTAGCTCTAGTGCTGCTGCCGCTTGATCAACTAGCGGATTTCTTCTCATCTCTCTTCTCATAATAGAAGCAGAGCCTTGATCAAAACCATGCAGACTTCACCGCTTGATGGCCTCCTAAGCCGCCGCTTTGCCCAAAACTTCCTGCCGATCCCGGCCACCCATCGCTTGCCATTGGGCAGAGTCGCGCCGCCGTTTGAGCTGCTGAACGTGGCAACCGGCGAAAAACTGCGGCTGGTTCACTATCTGGGTCAGCCTGTGCTGCTGGCCTTCACGCGCATCTTCACTGAGCAGCACTACTGCCCGTTTTGCTTTCCGCATCTGCTAGAACTCAACGCAGCCTACGAGCAGTTTCAGCAGCGCGGAGCCGAAGTTTTGCTCATCATCAGCACCGATCTAGCCCAAAGCCAGATCGTGCGGCAAGATCTGGGGCTAAAAATGCCGCTGCTCAGCGATCCCAGCTGTCGCAGCTTTCGGCTCTATCAGACGGGGCAGGCTTTGGGCGCACCGCTGCCCGCGCAGTTTTTGCTGGACGCAACGGGTCATATCCAGTTCCGGCATCTGTTTTCGTTCATCGAGCCGAATGCCAGCATGGAGCGATTGCTCTCAGCTCTAGACTCGCTAGCTCTGCCCTAACCCGCCAAAGCCGCATCTGTTTGCGTGGAATTCATCCCCGAATAGACCAAGCCGCGCTGCATATCCAGCGTCAAGATTGTGCCGTCGCGGATGATTTGAGTTGCGCCCTGCACGCCGACGATCACGGGCACGCCCAGCCGCAGCCCAATTACCGCTGCATGGCTGGTAATGCTGTCCTCTTCAGTGACAATGCCGGATGCTTTGCGGATCACCTCTATATGCTCGGCGCTGGTTTTAGAGACCACCAAAATCTCGCCCGGATTGAAGCTGGTCAGCTCAGCAACGCTGTTGGCAACTCTAGCGCGCCCGCTGACTGCCCCCTGCCCAATCCCAGTGCCTTTGCCCAGCACCGACGTGACCAGCTCTACTTTGATTAAATCCGTCGAACCGGCCACGCCCTGCAAAGTGCCAGCCGTCATCACCACCAGATCGCCCTGCCGCAGCAAGCCTTTCTCTTGCGCCACGTTCAAAGCGGCCTGAAAGGTCTGCCCGGTGGATGGCAGGTTTAGCACCAGCAGCGAGCGCACGCCCCAAACCAGCTGAAGCTGCCGCGCCACGTCTACATGCGGCGTCACAGCCAAAATCGGCTTGGTAGGGCGAAACTTCGAGACGTTTCGAGCGGTCGCGCCTGTTTTAGTCAGCGGCATAATCGCGGCGGCCTGAAGCTGCTCGGCAATTCGGCCTACGGCTTGGCTGATCGCGTTGGGGATCGAATAGTAACCCGGCACGCTGTCGAGGCTGCGGCTGGGCATCTGCTCCCGCTCAATCCGCTCGGCAATTCGCGCCATCGTTTCAACCGCCTGGATTGGAAACTCGCCGACTGCCGTTTCGTTCGAGAGCATCACCGCGTCGGTGCCGTCCAAAATCGCGTTGGCCACGTCCGAGATTTCAGCGCGGGTGGGGCGCGGGTTGCTGACCATGCTGTCCAGCATCTGCGTGGCCGTAATCACCGGAATTCCTAGCCGATTTGAGGTGGCAATCAGCCGCTTTTGCAGAATTGGCACATCTTCGGCAGGCAGCTCCACGCCCAGGTCGCCTCTGGCCACCATCACCCCATCGCAGAGCGACAGCACGGCCTCCATCTGCTCAATCGCCTCATGCTTCTCGATTTTGGCAATCACCGGCACGCTCTTGCCCGCGCTGGCGATCAGCTCTTTGATTTCCAGCATGTCCTGTGGGTTCCGCACAAAGCTAAGCGCCACCCAGTCCACGCCCTGATCAAGGCCAAACGTCAGGTCTTCGCGGTCCTTGTCGGTCATGGCGCGAATCGAGAGGTAAACCCCCGGAAAGTTGACGCCCTTATTATTCGAGAGCTTGCCGCCTACCACCACCCGACAGTGCAGCTCGCGGGTGGCAGGATCAACCTTCTCGACCTGCATTTCCACCCGGCCATCGTCCAGCAAAATCGTCGCGCCCGCAGGCACTTCGTCGGCCAACGGCTCATAGGTGACGCAGCTGCGCTCCTGGTTGCCGGGTTGAATAATGCTGGTGAGGATATAAGGATCGCCTTTTTTCAAGATAATCGAGCCGTTTTCAAACTTGCCGAGCCGAATCTTGGGCCCCTGCAAGTCCTGCAAAATCCCCACGGGCTGGTCTAGCTCAAACGACACCTGCCGAATCAGCCGAATGCTGCGCTGGTGGTCGTCATGCGTGCCGTGCGAAAAGTTAAGGCGCAGCGTCGTCGCTCCGGCTTCAATCAGCTGCCGCAGCATCTCTGGGCTGCTGGTGGCGGGGCCAATCGTAGCCACAATTTTGGTTCGACGCAGAGCAGCAGAGGATAATGGCATGGGTGCAGTGAAGAAAACGCCTGTAACCGCCAGCATACAGGCAGCGGCAATCGGGATACTAGCATGTTTAGCCAGCTTCACAATCACTAAAGATTCCAGACTGGCGCGAGCTAACCTGAATTTCTGAGTATCGAGCTTGACATATATTGCAAGTTTTACTGATAATTGGAGATTGTGTGAAGTTTAGAACCTGAAAACACCTTGGCGAACGTCGTTGTGATTGGTGCCCAATGGGGCGACGAGGGAAAGGGGAAAATTACTGATCTGCTCAGCAATTCAGCAGATATGGTGGTGCGCTACCAAGGCGGCGTCAATGCTGGCCATACGGTGGTGGTGCAGGGGCAAACCTTTAAGCTGCACCTGATTCCCTCCGGGATTTTGTATCCCAGCACAGAATGCATCATTGGTTCCGGCACCGTGATCGACCCCAAGGTGTTGATTGAGGAGCTAGACCAGCTCGACGGGCTGAATATCTCCACCGAAAACCTGCTAATTTCCAGCACGGCGCATGTTACCATGCCCTACCACCGGCTGATTGATCAGGCTTCTGAGGAGCGGCGCGGCGACCATAAAATTGGCACCACCAAGCGCGGCATTGGTCCCACCTATGCCGACAAGTCAGAGCGCACCGGCATTCGGATGATCGACCTGATGGAGCCAGAGAGCCTGCGAAAGCTGCTGCACTGGACGGTGACGCATAAAAACGCCGTGCTCGAAAAGCTCTACGATCTGCCGCCGCTCGACCCGGAAGCCATAATCCAGGAATATCTGGGCTATGCCGAACGGCTGCGTCCGCATGTGGTGGATAGCTCGCTGCGGATTCACGAAGCGATCCGGCAGCGGCGTAATATTCTGTTTGAGGGCGCTCAGGGGACGCTGCTCGATCTTGACCACGGCACTTATCCCTATGT
>CASBQH010000147.1 GCA_949127695.1 Synechococcales cyanobacterium PMM_0073 | reverse complement strand
CAATCAAAGCAACTGTCCCCCAAGTCCGCCAAGCGATCTAGAATCGGCTGAAGGTTGAGTTCTTCGCTGGGCACAAGCCCCAGATGGCGGTCGGGAATCGTGATTTCGGCGTCGCGGCGCAATACGCCCAAAATCGGCAGGTTGAGCGGCTCCAGCGCCGCTTTTAATAGCTCCAAATGGCGGTCGCTGCCGACCCGATTCAGGATGATGCCTACCACCTGCACGCGCGGATCAAAGCTGCGGTAGCCGTGAGCGATGGCGGCAACCGAGCGCGACAGGCTAGCGCAGTTTAGCACCAGCAACACAGGCAGGTTGAGCAGTCGGGCGATATGGGCGGTGCTGGCATAGTCGTCTTGGCCAGTTGCGCCGTCAAACAGCCCCATCACGCCTTCAATTAAGGCATATTCGCTCTGCTGAATGTTCTGAGCAAAGCACTGCTGCACGTAGGCTTCCGAGGTCAGCACGGGGTCGAGGTTGCGGCAGGCGCGTCCGGTGACATGGCTGTGAAACATCGGATCGATATAGTCTGGCCCCACCTTAAACGACTGCACCCGCTGCTGCCGCCTTGCCAGAGCCGCCAACATTGCCAGCGTTACGGTGGTTTTACCTGCGCCGCTGCGCTCACCCGCTAAAACAATTGCCATAGCCTCAAGAAGCACATGCCGTAAGATAAAAAGGCTTTGGGTTGCCCTCTGCACCCCTACTATAAACCCAATTTTCGCTATGCATCGTCTCGCAACCCTCCCCGGCGGCTGGAATCCTTCTGTAGAGGGAGTGATTTTTATCGAGCAGCAGCCAGCGCCAATTGTCGTAATCACTGCCGCCGATACTGATATCCAAACCTTTGCTGCTGCTGCCAACCATTTGCCTGCGGGTTTTCCGGCGCTGCGAGTCGTGAACCTGCTCCAGCTTCAGCAGCAGCTCACGATTGACACCTACGCCGAGACAGTCTTAGCTAAAGCCGAAGTGATCATTCTGCGGCTGATTGGCGGACGCTCGTATTGGAGCTACGGCCTGGAAGTGGTGGAAGAGCTAGCGCAGCAGACAGGCGCGAAGCTGATTATTTTGCCGGGAGATGAACGCCCCGACCCCAACCTGACCAGCCACTCAACGGTTACATTCAGTGAAGCAAATCAGGTCTGGCAATATTTGCTGGAAGGCGGCCTAGAGAACTATGGCAATCTGCTCAAGTTTGTGGCGGCTCGCTGGTTGAATCAGCCCTGTGCTTTTGCGCCACCTCAGCCCGTGCCCCGGATCGGCATTTACGGCAGTCTGCCTGCCCCGATTCAGCTGGTGCAGTCGGGCGTTGGCATTTTGTTTTACCGAGCGCATTATCTGGCGGGCAATCTGGCAGCAATTGAGGCGCTAATTCAGGCACTCAAAGCCCGTCAGCTCACGCCTGTCCCGATTTTTGTTTCGTCGCTGCGAGAGCCGGAAGTGCAGCAGGCGCTCTTGCGCTATGGGGTTGGGCTACAGGTTTTGCTGAATACGACTAGCTTTTCGTTGGCGAGTCTGGAGAGCGAAACGCCGCAGGTGGAGCTGTGGGAGCGGCTGAATCTGCCGGTTTTGCAGGTGATTTGCAGTGGTGGCACGGCAGCACAGTGGGCAGAAGGCTTTCAGGGCTTGACACCCAAAGATATGGCGATGAACGTGGCCTTGCCCGAAGTAGACGGCAGAATTATTACGCGAGCGGTTTCGTTTAAGTCAGTCCAGACTCAGAACAGCCAGATCCAAACAGATGTGGTGGTCTACGAGCCACAGCCCGACCGGGTTGCCTTTGTCGCCGATCTGGCCGCCAACTGGGTAAAGCTGCGCCAGACGATGCCCTCACAGCGCAAAATTGCTTTAATCCTAGCCAACTATCCCAGCCGCGACGGCAGACTTGCCAATGGCGTTGGGCTGGACACGCCCCAAAGTTGTCTAGAGGTTCTCAAGACGCTTCAGGTAGCTGGGTACGATATTCCTTATATTCCCGAAACTACACAAGAGTTAGTACAGCTTTTGACCTCTGGGATTACCAACGATCCAGAAAGCCAGATTCGCCCAACGCATCAATCTATTTCGCTAGTAGTCTATCAAACCTATTTCAATTCCCTGCCTGATTTAGTGCAATCCGGCATTCAAAGCCGCTGGGGAAAGCCTGAACCAGACTTTCCGGTTGCTGGAATTCAGCTTGGCAACGTTTTCGTCGGCATCCAGCCTGCACGCGGCTACGATCTTGATCCAGCGCTCAGCTATCACGCGCCTGACTTAGAGCCGCCCCATGCCTATCTCGCTTTCTATCACTGGATCAGAGCTGAGTTCGGCGCAAATGCTGTGGTGCATCTCGGCAAGCATGGCAACCTCGAATGGCTCCCCGGCAAAACCGTCGCGCTTTCCGCTGACTGCTATCCCGAAGCCGTTTTTGGCGCAATGCCCCATCTCTATCCGTTTATCGTCAACGATCCGGGCGAAGGCTCCCAAGCCAAACGTCGCGCTCAGGCCGTGATTCTCGATCACCTCACCCCACCCATGACTCGCGCCGAACTCTACGGCAACCTGCACCAGCTCGAAGGCTTAATTGATGAATATTACGAAGCCCAGACGCTCGACCCTGTGCGCCTCAAGCTCGTTACCGAACGATTATCTGCGCTGATTGCTCAAGAGAACATTCAGCATGATCTGGGCGTATCTCTAGATGTTTCTAATTTAAGCGAATTTCTCAAAACCGCCGACGGCTACCTCTGCGAAATCAAAGAAGCCCAAATCCGCGATGGCCTGCATATTTTGGGACATTGCCCGAAAGGTCGCCAACTCCGCGATCTAATCGTCGCGATTGCCCGCAACCCCAGCCGCAACCGCATTGGCCTCACTCGTGCCATCGCTCAAGACTGGCAGCTCGATCTCGATCCGCTGACGGCTGATCTAAGTGCGCCATTTGATTCTAGCCTGCATCCAGAGCTAAGTCACTGTCGAATTATCGGTGATGTCGTTGAGGTGATTGAGGAAACGGCGGCTGAGTGGGTGAGTCGAACATTGGAGATCCCCCCTAGCCCCCCTTTCAAAGGGGGGAACTCGAACTTAACTCCGGAAGTCTTCCTTTTTAAGGGGGATTTAGGGGGATCTCTCCCAGAACTCACCTGGATTCAAACCTACCTGCTGCCCGCACTTCAACAAACCGACCGCGAACTGATCAATCTGCTGCGCGGCCTCAACGGCGAGTATATTGCCAGCGGTGCCTCTGGCGCGCCAACTAGAGGCCGACCGGATGTATTGCCGACGGGACGCAATTTCTACTCGGTGGATATTCGGGCAATTCCGACCGAGACGGCCTGGGAATTGGGGCGTAAAGCCGCAGAGGTATTAGTAGAGCGCTATGTGCAAGAAAATGGCGAATATCCTAAAACGCTAGGGCTGTCGGTTTGGGGCACTTCAACCATGCGGACAGGTGGTGATGACATTGCTGAGGCAATGGCGCTATTGGGAGTACGACCCGTTTGGGACGGCGTATCCCGTCGAGTGATTGATTTTGAGATTTTGCCGCTCTCGGCTTTAGAACGTCCGCGTGTAGATGTAACGCTGAGAATTTCTGGCTTCTTTCGAGACGCCTTTCCGAATTTAATTGATCTATTTGACAGTGCTGTAGCTGCGGTGGCGAGTCTAGAGGAACCCGCAGAGCAGAACCCTTTAGCGGCGCAAGTGCAGAAAGAACAGGCAAATTGGGAAGCGCAAGGATTGCCAACTGAGCAGGCGGCAGCTCGCTCACGCTATCGAATTTTTGGCTCAAAGCCCAGCGCTTACGGAGCTGGATTGCAGGGGCTGATTGAATCGCAGAACTGGCAGGACGAAGCCGACTTAGCCCGCGCCTATATCAACTGGAGTGCCTATGCCTACAGCCGTAACGCTGAGGGAGTTTCAGCCCCCGAAGCCTTTAATCAGCGCCTCAGCCAGATGCAGATTGTGCTGCAAAACCAGGATAACCGCGAGCATGATCTGCTAGATTCGGATGACTATTACCAGTTTCAGGGCGGCTTGACGGCAGCAGTGCGGCTCACGGGTCAGCAGCCGCAGATTTATTTTGGCGATAACTCGCGGCCAGAGCAGCCGAAAGTACGACCGCTGAGCGAAGAAATTGCCAGAGTTTATCGCGCCAGAGTCGTCAATCCGAAATGGATCGAAGGCGCAATGCGGCATGGCTACAAGGGCGCGTTTGAGCTAGCCGCAACGCTCGATTTTGTCTTTGCTTACGATGCCACCACGGGCTGCGTTCCTGACTTTATGTATCAGGGCATTGCCGAAGCCTATTTGTTTGATGATGCCGTGCAGAGTTTCATTCGCCAAAACAACCGCTGGGCACTGCGCGATATGTCAGAGCGACTGCTGGAGGCCAATCAGCGCGGACTTTGGCAAGATGCCACGCTCGAAACGCTTGCCCAACTGCGGCAGCTGTTTCTAGAGGCCGACGGCGAGATTGAACAGGGGACGTAGAATATATGCGGCGAGTATTGATTTTGGGTGGCACAGGTGATGCAGCAGCGCTAGCAGTTCAGGCCGCACAATTACCGGACGTAGAAGTGATCAGCTCGTTGGCCGGATGCACTCAGTCGCCCGCTATGCCCGCTGGCAATTTCCGGATTGGCGGCTTCGGCGGTATAGCTGGCATCACCGAATATCTGCGTCAGCAGCAGATCAGCCATCTGATCGACGCCACCCATCCGTTCGCTGCCCAAATCTCCTGGAATGCGGCTGAGGCAGCTCAAGCAGTCGGCATCCCTCACCTGCTGCTCATCCGACCTGCCTGGGAAAAAGAATCAGGCGACCGCTGGATTGAGGTGGTAAGTCACGCTGAGGCGGCGGCGGTCTTGCCTGAACTGGCGCAGCGCATCTTTCTCACGATTGGTCGGCAGGAACTAGCGGCATTTGCCCATTTGACGCAGTGGTTCCTGATGCGGATGATCGATCCGCCGCTGCCGGACGCCGCAATGCCGCCTGGAGAAATCTTG
>CASBQH010000146.1 GCA_949127695.1 Synechococcales cyanobacterium PMM_0073 | reverse complement strand
GCCGAAACAGCTTGGCCTGACTGCCGACAAAGCCCTGAAACAGCCGATAGAACGCCAGCGCCGTGATTGCCACAATCAAGCCTGTTGCTGTGCTGATCAAGGCTTCAGAAATCCCCAGCGTGACGCCTGCGGTGGAGTCCGTGCCAATATCGCTAATTTTAATATCTTTGAGCGAGCGGATCAGTCCCAAAACCGTGCCGAGTAGCCCCAGCAGCGGAGCCAGAGCAGTCGTGACTTCTAGCACCTTCTCGCCCCGCCGCATGACGGCAATCTCTTCGTCGGCTGAAGCCTGGAGCGCCAGCTGAAACACCTCTGGGTCAGAGTCTTCGAGTTCGAGCGCCGAATGCAAAAACCGGCCAATCGGCTGATTCACCGACTTACGGGCAATCTCGGTGGCGGCATCCCAGTCTCGGCGTGCTGCCTCAATCACCCGTCCGGCAATCTCGCGTTCGTGGGTCAAAATTTTGGACCAGAACCAGGCGCGTTCAATGATTGTGCTAAGTGCCAAAAACGAGAGAAAGAGCAGCGGCAACATGGCAGGGCCACCGCTAGAAAATAGCTCAGAAATACTCACAACTCGGTTTGACCTCCTTAACAGAACGGCTGGTTTTGAACCCGCTAAGCTCAAGCTTCAAATAAAGCTTCTCAATTTTAGAGAGTTTCTGCCATCTTTTAGCATCCTTTCGAGATCGCGGATCAGCAGTGCCAGATTTGGGGCTAGTTCTACATAGACTGAACTGCGCTGCAAAAGCTCCCAGCTGTCACAAAACTCCCACAAAACTCCCACAAAAACCCTCTGCCTAATGCGCTCAGAATGCGCTCAGACAGAGGGACTCAAGTGATGCTCAATTGCTGAGATTAACTGCTGAGATCAGCCCGTAGTGCGGCGAACGTGATCCATCACCTGCTGCTTGCGCTGATCAGACAGAGGGGCAGCTGATCTTTTAATAAAATCGCCACTGCTGCGAGCCAGATGCTCCATGATGCGCTTCTTGCGGTCGTCCATGCTTGCCATAGTGCTGCGCGTTGCCTAGCTAAGAGTGTTATCTCAATTGTAAAGAATTGTTGCTGTGCTGGGATGAGGCCAGCCAAAAATCTGCCTTTCGGTCAGTCGTTCTAGCAGGGATGCCGGAAATCCCTTTGGTTGTGGCAAGCTATCGTATAAATATGACAATTCCCCGTATGCAGGCGTCGCGACGACAGCCGGAGACTCAGACTCGGCCTCGCACAGTTCAACAGTTTTTTCAGCAGTTTCAGACGATTTTTCGCTACTCTGGTCGCGCTATGCAGCTCGTCTGGGCAACTAGCCCTGGACTGACCGTGGGGCTAGCCATCGTGACGGTGGCCGTAGGTCTTTTACCCGGCGTAATTGCCTACCTGGGCAAGCTGATTGTGGATGGCGTGGTGCAGGCGTCGCAGAGCGGTCTCGCTGCCGATCGCTGGCGCACTTTGCAATATGTCGGCTGGGAGGCGGTGGCGATTGTGATTCAGTCGGGGGTGCAGCAGGTGATTTCGCTCTGTCAGTCGCTGCTGCAAATGCTGCTGGCACAGCAGGTCAATCTGCTGGTAATCGAAAAAGCGCTGACGCTAGAGATGGCGCATTTTGAAGACTCGGAGTTTTATGACAAGATGAGTCGCGCCAGAGATGGAGCCTCAAGTCGTCCGCTCTCAGTCGTGACGCGCAGCTACGGCTTCCTGCGGGATTTACTGTCGCTGCTCACCTTTGGCGGGCTGCTGCTGAAGTTTTCGCCCTGGGCGGTATTGGTGCTGCTGGTGGCGGCCTTACCGGCCTTTGTGGCGCAGACCCGCTTTGCCGAAGATGCCTTCCGGCTGTTTAGCTGGCGCGCTCCCCAACGCCGCGAACATCACTATCTAGAAGTATTGCTGGCGCGCGAAGACTACGCGATGGAAGTGAAGCTCTACCAGCTGGGGCCGATGCTGCTGGAGCGCTACAAGCGGATTTTTGAGCAGATCTACCAGGAAGACCGCAGCCTAAATCTGCGCCGCACCGCCTGGAACTACAGTCTGGGGCTAGTCAGCACGGCTGCTTTCTATGGCACCTATGTTTGGATGATTCTCTCGGCAATTGCGGGGCAAATTTCGCTGGGCGATTTGACGCTTTATTTATTGGTGTTTCGGCAGGGGCAGTCTACCTTTGCGGGGCTGCTGGCCTCAATTGGCGGCATGTACGAAGACAACCTCTATCTAGCCGATCTCTACGACTTTTTGGGCGAAGCCGTCGGAGAGCCGCCGGGATATGCCGCCTACGGCTCGCTGCCCGGTGATGGCATTCGGTTTGAGCAGGTCAGCTTTACCTATCCGGGGCATGACCAGCCTGCTTTAGACAGCGTTTCGTTTCATCTGCCGCCGGGACGCAAGCTGGCAATTGTCGGCAAAAACGGCTCTGGCAAAACGACGCTGATCAAGCTGCTGACTCGGCTTTACTCACCCAGCGCCGGTCGAATTCTGCTAGATGGGCGCGACCTGCAAGACTGGGATCCAGAAGTGCTCCAGCGGCGAATTGGCGTAATTTTCCAGAATTTTGCCCGCTACCAGTTTACGGTCGGCGAAAACGTGGGGATTGGCGATGTGGACGCGCTGATGGCGCAGCCGCGCTGGGAGACTGCCACCGAAAAAGCGACGGCGCGTGAGTTTATTGAGTCCATGAGTGAGGGCTTTTCCACTCGCTTGGGTAAGTGGTTTAAGGGCGGGCGCGAGCTGTCTGGCGGGCAGTGGCAGAAAATTGCCCTGTCGCGGGCGTTTATGCGCTCCCAGGCCGATATTTTGATTTTGGACGAGCCAACTTCTGCCGTGGATGCCGAAGCTGAAGCCGAGATTTTCGAGCGGCTCAAGGCTGTGACGCAAGACCAGATTGCCATCCTGATTTCGCATCGCTTTTCCACCGTGCGGATGGCTGATCAAATTCTGGTGCTGGCTGAAGGCCAAGTGCTGGAGCAGGGCAGCCACGAGGAATTAATGCAGCAAGAGGGTCGCTACGCGCAGCTGTTCCTGCTGCAAGCTGCTGGATATCGCTAAGGAGATTTTTTTCTGGAGTCTGTCCAGAATTTTGGGTCAATCCAGCTTTCTGAGGCATTGCTGAACATCGGTATGGACTGCAAAATCTGCCCTCACCCTAGCCCTCTCCCAAAAGGAGAGGGGACATGAATTCCGGCTCCCTTCTCCTCTTGGGAGAAGGGTTGGGGATGAGGGCAATTCATCCCAAGATTCAGCAACGCCCTTGCTAACTTCATTACGCCCAGCCCGTAGTTTACTCTCGCGGGCGAGTTCAGCTGCTCAATGACACCCAGAAATTTACAGACTCGATTTCTGGGAATAGCGCTCGATCACAAATTGCTCAGCCGACTCGCGATCTGAGATTTCACCATCTAGCGTTGCATCTAGCAGCTCAGCCAGAATCCGCTTCAACCGCCGCCCCGACTGGTAGCCCATGGCCATCAGGTCGCTGCCGTCTAGCGGCGGTTTTGTCCGCGACCAGTCGGTGAGATATTGCGGAATCGGCGAGCTGGGCAACCCGACCGCCACCAAAATCAGCGTCGAGGCATCGTAGCCGCGCAGCAGCTTAGCTATCTGGCTTGGACGGTCGCAGGCAGGCAGATCCGCTAAAATTACATCCCGTTTTGCGTCAAAATCTTGTAGCCGTTGCATTACTGTCGCTGCCAGCTGAAACTTCTGAGCCACAGCAATCCGTGCCTCTAGGCTGAGCGAAATTAGCATTACCTCAAGCATGATCAGCCAGCGCTTGATTTCATTCTGATTTGAGTTCTGAAGCATGATTGCCTGCTGGATTGCGGCAATCATTTCTGTAGAGAGCTTCAGCTCTGGATGAATGCAGCAGAGCGCTCCCAAATCATCCAACTTTTGCAAAACATCCTGCCAATAGTCGGCCTCTAGGCTCTGACGCAGCTCTTGAATTAGGCGGGTTTGCAGCGCAGGCACTTTGGCATGTTCAGTCTGCACTTGGGCATAAATGCCGCTGGCCACAGCAGTGCGCGCATAGGCAGCGGTCTGCGGCGCAAGCTCAAAGCCCAGACGCACCGCAAACCGCAAGGCGCGATAGATCCGGGTAGGGTCTTCGATAAAGCTATTGGCATGAAGGACGCGAATCTGACGCGATGCTAGATCTGGCAGTCCGCCAAAGGCATCGATGAGTTTAGGTTGTTTCGTTGATCCAGTCAGCCGCAGCGCTAGCGCATTGATCGTAAAGTCGCGGCGGTAGAGGTCGCGCCAGATTGAGCTGGCTTCTACGTCTGGATTGGCCGCTGGGTAGGGGTAAATTTCGGTGCGAGCCGTGGCAATATCCACCCCCAGCATCCCCAACTCTGGATCTTGCTGCCAGGACAGCGCCGCCGTCTGAAACCGCTCGTGAATTTGCAGCTGCACAGTCGGATAGAGCCGCTGCACAACCTGCGCTAGCTCAACGCCTGCCGCCTGAAGATCTGGCTCCACCTGCCGAGAGCCATCCACCACCAGATCCAGATCTTTCAGCGCGGGTGGAGCGGAGCCAGCCAGCAGCAGATCTCGCACCGCACCGCCCACCAAATATAAATCCCAGCCGCGCTCTGCCGCTGCCGCCGCAATCTGACCCAGCAAGTTAGCCAGAGCAGGCGGCAAATCTGGCAGAGCGGGCGCAGGCTGCGGTATGGCGTGACCTCGCAGCAGATCCGTGCGCGTCACAATTCCCACCAGTTTCCCTGCCTGCAAAATCGGCAGTCGTCCCAGGCTTGATTGCAGCAGCATTGCCTCTAGTTCAGATAGCCCAGTTTCAGGTGAGGCAGTTTTCAGATCGGTGGCCATGTAGTCTTTGACCAGCGCCGCCGCCAGCCCGTGCCGCAGCGCCACATCCAGATCCCGCCGTCCAATCATCCCCACCAGACGCGACTCAGCCAGCACTGGTAGCCCTGAATGACCATAGCGGCGCAGCACCTGCTCAGCTTCAGCCAGCGTCAGGTCAGGCGAAATGTTCCGCACAGGCGCAGACATCAGATCTTGAGCAGTCGGCTGAAGGGAAGAATCCATCACAACATGAGCGGCGTAACCCGGCGAATTTTCGGCTTTGGCCGCAGGCTTCCAGCGGGTGTCACTTTCTGATAGCTTACTAGCATGGGAGATCGATTCGCTTCATGCTGTATTGGGAGATTTAGCTAAATGTCTATTTTGTTTCAGTTTGCCCTGGCTGCTCTGGTGCTGATGTCTTTTGTGATGGTGGTCGCAGTGCCGGTTGCCTATGCTTCACCCCGCAACTGGGAGCAGTCAAAACGGCTGATTTTGCTCGGTTCGGCGCTTTGGACGCTGCTGGTGCTGCTGGTAGGTGGACTCAATTACTTTGTAGTCTAAGTCATGGTCTAAGCTAAAGGTAGACCTCTTTTTCGCTGAGCAGGCAGAATTTTAAGATGACCGTTTTTGAAGGAACCTTCACAGATACTGGCGCTCTGCGGTTTGCCATCGTGATTGGCCGCTTTAACGACCTGATCACCGGCAAGCTGCTAGAGGGTTGCCAGGATGGCCTGAAGCGGCATGGCGTTGATCCAGATCCGCAGGGAACTCAGGTAGACTATGCCTGGGTTCCGGGCTGCTTTGAGATTCCGCTGCTGGCGCGACAGCTGGCGCTGACCCATCGCTATGACGCCATTATTTGCCTGGGAGCCGTCATTCGAGGTTCGACGCCGCATTTTGACTTTGTGGCTGCCGAAGTCTCAAAGGGCGTGGCCGCCGTCAGCTTGCAAACTGGCGTGCCGGTTGTGTTTGGCGTACTCACCACTGACACAATGCAGCAGGCGCTAGAGCGAGCCGGAATTAAGAGCAATAAGGGCTGGGAATATGCCATGAGCGCCATTGAAATGGCCACCCTAATGCGGCAAGTCAAGGCAGCGGCTCCTGATCTCAACGGCAGTAGCCTCACGGGCACCGCCCCAATCTCTGGGCTCCGCAGCGCTGCCCCCGCAGAGTCGTCTCTTGGCAGCGATTAGCCACTGCTGACCCACTTGTGATTGCCCAGGGATTGCCAAATTCAGGTTGACAGTTACTCTGATTTTCGCGATACTGGAACAGCCACAAATTCGCGGGTGTAACTCAGTGGTAGAGTGCAACCTTGCCAAGGTTGATGTCGTGGGTTCGAATCCCATCACCCGCTTTGTAAGGTCCCCTGATCGAGCTATCGATCAAGGGGATTTTTGGTTTTCAGAACTATTGATTTACTAGAGCAGCTCGCCAGAGGGCTGAATCCGAGCTGAATCCTCCAGCTCAATCCGGTAGAGCAGCCAGTAGAACAGCCCAAACAGCCCAATTGCGACCGCACCACAAAGAATCGCGCCATCCCCCTCAGTCCAAGAGAGCAGCGCATCTTGATCTTTGGGAGCCGCCAGGGTGGCCATTACCGCCACGCGCAGGCTGCTGACGCTAAACCCAATCACACCCGCTGCCAGCAAGGCAAGGATTTGCTTCATCCGTCCGATTGGATAGAGCGTCAAGCAGATTACCGCAATCCCTAGCAGGTAGGCGATGCTTTCCAGACCTGAGTAACCGCTATGCACAATGGTGGTTCCCACCGGCAGCTTCAGCGCCACGTCATCCTGGATCACCTGTAGCCCATTCCAGCGCAGCAGTTTGGCCGCTGCACTCGCAGTCAAACCTGAGATATCAATCAAGCCCAGCAGCAGACCGGGTAGCCCCAGCACAAACATAATTGCCAGCTCGCGTCGGTATTGGCGCAGCCCTTGAAACCCAGAGGCGAGCAGCGCTACGGCCAGAGCTGAAACAAACGGAAACAGCTGTAGGGGCAGATATTGGTGGTAGGTGACGCTCATGCCCTGCCAGAGCATCCAGACAATCAGCAGCAGGGCAATCAGGCTGGCCATTCGCTCATGCCGATAAACGTAGCTAGAGTGGTTTTCCCAGACCAGCGTAATGGCTGCCAGCAGAAACAGCCCACTGACGCCCAGGTGCGTGAGGGCTCCTGCCCGCCAAGTCAGCATAAAACAGATGCTAAACAGGCAGGTGGCTAGCCCCAGCAGGGTGTACTGCGGATTTTTGGTGAGCTGCGTCAGGTTAAAGTCAGTCATAGTTTGCTTTTGCGTTTCGACGAGCTAACAGGACAGAACTTTAGATCTATCGGAATGTATCGGACGCTGCTGTATTCATTCTGATACCTGCTCAGTAAAACCACGTAAACCAGCGGTAAAGCCCACCGGCAGGATTATATTTTTACAGTAAAGCTGAGCCAAACCCGGAATAATAGCCACCCTTTTGCACCGCTTTGACCGATTAAATTCAGCTTCTGTCAAATCACGCTCCCAGCTCAGATTTTGTAAACAAACATTAAATAGACTGAGCAATGCTGAGCGGCTTGTAATCTATTAAAACGATGACGTATGAGCTAGCTCAAGCTCCGGCTCTGTCTGGGTTTGAGCTGTCAAAGTTAAGCCAAATTGGGTAGAATAACTGGCTTCTATGTAAGAATTTTTAACAAAAACAGAGCCCAAACCAGTCTACCTTAGCAATCTAGGTGCGTCTTGACAGTATGTCGCCAGCTATAGCGCAGGTGATAGTCACCGTCGAAAGCGCCCCCGTTAAAAACAGCCGATCGAGAACAGCCTGAGCATCAGCTCGCCAATCATTCATTATCGTTTTGGGATAGGACTTTAGCATGAGCAATCTAGCGACTAAACTGCGCGAGGGCACCAAGAAGGCTCACACCGCTGCCGAAAATATGGGCTTTATTAAGTGCTTCCTCAAGGGAGTCGTCGAGAAGAACTCTTACCGGAAGCTGGTCGCCAACTTTTATTTTGTCTATGCGGCGATGGAAGAAGCGATGGAGCAGCATCAGCAGCATCCGGTAGTATCCAAAATCTACTTCCCTGAGCTGCACCGCAAAGCCGCTCTAGAGCAAGATTTGCAATATTATTTTGGCTCTAACTGGCGTGAGCAGGTGGCTCCCTCTGCCGCCACGCAGCAATATGTCAACCGCATTCGCGAGATTGCCAATATTTCGCCAGAGCTGTTGGTGGCGCATTCCTACACGCGCTACATCGGCGACCTGTCGGGCGGGCAGATCCTCAAGGGGATTGCTCAGCGCGCTATGAACCTGAGCGAGGGCGAGGGCACTGCTTTCTACGAGTTTGAGCAGATCCCGGACGAGAAGGGCTTCAAGGCCAAATATCGCGCCAACCTAGACGAAATGCCGGTGGATGAATCGACCGAAGACCGGATTGTGGCTGAGGCAATTGCTGCCTTTGGTACCAACATGCAGATGTTCCAGGAGCTAGAAGGCAATTTGATTAAGTCGATTGGCCAAATGCTCTACAACAGCGTTACTCGGCGGCGGGGACGGGGCAGCACCGAGCTGGCTACCGCAGAATAGCCGCAAGCATAGCCGCAATTTGGCTCTGGCCGGCAGCTAGCGCGAGAAGCCTCGATTTTGACGCTAGCTTCTGGCCTAATCTTGGCCTAAGTTCAGGCCGCTAGCTTAACCGCGTTGCCATCTGGCTGAACAGCGCCTTGGCGTCGGCTTGAATGGTCTGATATTCCGCCAGAATCGGGCCAATTTCTTGCTCCTCGCGCTCCTCGTAGTCATAGAACTGGACGAAAATTCGCTCAACTTCTTCATAGATCAAGCTGAGCTTTTCGTTCAGCCGCTGTGTGACCTCAATTTTGAAGCCATCTTTTTCGTCATCTAGCGCCTGCTCAAAGCGCTGAATAATCTGGTTGCGCTGCCAGACAATTCCGACGGCAAAAACCACGATGCCAATTCCTGCAAAGGCGATGCCAATCGCATCTAAAATCGCCTCGGCCACCGTAAACTGCACGATATGCAGCACGGCTCCAGCCACCGCCGCAAATGCGCCGCCGACAATTCCTGTGGCCATATTGTCAGCGTTGGTAGAAAGCATGTCGAGCAGCCCTTCTTCGCTAAACAGACGATTGACTTTTGCCCTGACGCTCTCGATCACCTCCTGTCGGCGCTCCAGCACCTTAATCGAAATCATGTTGTTGGGAATATAGGAATTCTGGATGCTGTTCAGCTCCTGGGTTAGCCCTTCTAAAAGCTGGCGAATGCCGTCAACAAAATGCTGCGCGCCTTCATTCGAGACTTCTTCGAGCGAACCCTTTAGATCGCGCTCACATTTTGCTTGGAAATTGTTAATCCAGGTTTGCAGCGAGGCTTCCTTGTTAAACAGACCAACGAACGAGCGTCGAATCACCGTGAAGACAGAAAGGCTTTGGCGAAACTCTCGCTTAATCCGGCTCGCGAGGCTGTCATAGCGACCGACTAACCGCTCGGCTAGATTATCCACCTCGTAGCGAGAGCGACTGCGCCCAGAGTCAATTTTTTGCTTGATTGAAGCCACCGTTTTGCGGTCGGCCTCCAGCTGGACTTGCAGCGCCGCCACATCTTCAGCCAGTGCGTCAATAATTTTCTGGGTTGTGCTGCCGACCGAGTGCAGCTTATTTTTGTAGCCTTCGCCGCTGGCCACCATCTGCTTAATATAGTCACGCACGGGGACAAAACCGCTATCGGGGTCGCCTTGCAGCTCGCGCTCGGCAGAGGTAGCAAAAATCATCGGTGACTTAATCTGCTTCAGGCTGGCATATTCTTTGACGCGCTCTAGGTTAGTTTGTAGATCGGCAGGCTTGAGCAGATCGGCCTGCTGCAAAATAAACACCACTTTCTTCCGCCATTCAGCGCTGACAAAATCGAGGAAATCCCAGGCGCTTTTTTGGTAGGGATTTTTGGCAAACAGCACAAAGAAGGTGAGATCGCTGTTGGGAATGTAGGTTTCGGTAATCATTTGATGCTTGGCCACCAAGGTATTGGTGCCCGGCGTATCAACAATTGAGATCTCTTTAAGAATCTCAATCGGTAGACCAATTTTGCGGAGGCTGGGTTCAATCTGGGTGACAAATTGATTCTCAGAATAGACAATTTGCTGAATCGAATCGGTGCAGGGTTCAATGTCAGTTGGACAGACTTCGGCTGCGAGCAGCGCATTCACAAAGCTGCTTTTACCCGCCTTCACTTCTCCCACTACCACAAACAAAAACGGCTCGGCAATGTTTTTACGCAGCCCTTCTACGGTTTCTTGCAGCCTGCGATTGTTTAAATGTGAGGACAGCTGCTGTAAGCTCTGCAAAAGTTCGTTGAGCCCCTGACGACAGTCCTGCAAGTCTTGATCTAAAATTTGGCTGCTCATGCCGATCCTGCTCTCAACGAATTTTCCAACGATCTGATTAAATTGGCGCTTCATCTCTTAGGTACTAAGATAGTACGAATCCAGCAGCAGCGATTGATTTGGGCTGATGGAACCGCTAAACCTGGGCTAAATCAGCCGTTGGAGGCATATGGCCTGGATTGAACTTTGGATGAATGCCACCGAGGAAGGACTGGACTGGGTCTGCATCGCCTTAGCCAGTCAGGCAGCCTCGCTTCAGCTTCAAATTTCTAAGGCGACTAGCCCCAGCTGGCCGTTTCAGGTGCAGATCTACCTGGAGCGAGCCGCCCCCCGCAGCGCAATTGACCAAATTCAGGCGGCGCTCGCTCCCTTGCAGCGCACGGGCTTAATTAGCG
>CASBQH010000145.1 GCA_949127695.1 Synechococcales cyanobacterium PMM_0073 | reverse complement strand
GAAGATAACCGCAAAGTCATGACGGCAGTGGATCAGCTCTTGCGACAGCAGCCCGAAACTGAGTCGGTCTTTACCACCGCTGGCGGCGCGCTGTTTGCCGGCAATACCAGCCTCAACCCACTGCGCGGTTCTAGCACAATTGGGCTGAAACCGGGCAGTAACATCACCGCTTTCACCGAGCGAATGAACCGAGAACTTGGCCAGCTCAACCTGGTCGAAACGCGGCTACGGCTTGCGCCTGACTCGGTGCGTGGCCTAACGCTGAACAACTCGCCGGTACGCGGCGGCGATATCGACCTGACGCTGCAAGGCGCGGACGCAGAATCGCTCAGGCAGGCTGGAGAGCAGGTGTTGGCTGCTTTAGATGAGCAAGCCAAATTTGCCCGCTTCCGCCCCGACGCCGACGCCCAGCAGCCGGAAGTCCAGATTCGCCCCGACTGGGAGCGACTGGCTAGCTTGGGACTCACCGCCCGCGAAATTGGCCGCACGGTGCAGACGGCGATTGAAGGCAATGTCCCGACTCAGCTTCAGCGCGGCGAACGCTTGGTGGATATTCGGGTGCAGCTAAAGCAATCCGCCATCCAAAACCCCGATCAGCTGCGCCAAATTCCGCTGTTTACGCCGACCAATCAGCTGATTCGTCTGGGCGATGTCGCCAAAATTGAGCTAACCACAGCCCCCGGCGAGATCCAGCGCATCAACCAGCGGCAGGTGTTCCTGATTGCAGGCAGCCTTTCAGAAGGAGCCAGCCTCAGCGAAGCGCTGCGCGAAATGCGCGACATTGTAAATAGCCTTGACTTGCCTGAAGGCGTGACGCGATTGCCCAGCGCCAGCGCCGAAACCAGCCGTCAGATTCAATCTTCGCTGGTGACGCTGGGCGCTCTAGCGGCATTCCTCGTGTTTGTCGTGATGGCGGTGCAGTATAATTCGCTGATTGATCCGCTGGTGATTATGCTAACGATTCCGCTGGCGTTAGCGGGCGGTATTTTTGGTCTGTTCGTCACCAAAACTGCAATCGGCGCAACGGTGTTGGTTGGCGCAGTGCTGCTGGTCGGGATTGTGGTGAACAACGCGATCATCATGGTGGAGCTAGCTAACCAGTTTCACGCTAAAGGGATGGATCGCCACAGCGCCATTCTCAGAGCTGCACCCGAACGCCTTCAGCCGATTTTGATGACGACGATTACCACAGTTCTGGGTATGTTCCCGCTGGCGTTAGGGATTGGTCAAGGCTCCGAGTTTTTGCAGCCTTTGGGCGTTGTTGTATTCGCTGGACTGTCGGTGGCCACCGCCCTGACGCTGGTGATCATCCCATGCTTCTATACGCTGGCACATGACTGGCTGGGCGGCAAAGGCAGAAAGCTGGGGCGATTGCGACCTGCTAAAGCGAAGCCGTGATTCAGCTCGGATATTCCCACAGCTTTACAGTTTTATCTTTGCTAGCGCTGGCAATCAGTCCGTCGGCTAAAGCAATGCCATTCACCGAATCGGTATGGCCGCTGAGCAGAGCCACTTCTTCACCTGTCTGCACTCGCCAGATTTTGATTAACTTGTCCCAGCTAGCGCTGATCAAATACTCGCCGTCAGGTGAAAACAGCAGCCCTGCCACAGGCCAGGAATGCCCCGACAGCAGCCGATAGTCGCCCGTTGCCAAATCCCAGACTCGGATTGCCCCTTTGCCGCCAGAGGCCAGCATTCCATCGGGGCTGAATGCTACAGCGCGCACGGCCTGCGTATGTCCGCTGAATATCTGTAAGCATTCACCTGCTATATTCCACAGGCGCACCAAGCTATCTGCACCCGCTGAAGCAAGCTGTTGGCCATCGGGGCTAAAGGCAACTGCATTCACCGCCAGCCGATGGCCGCTCAGTGTCGCAATGCATTCCCCAGCTTGCCAAAGTCTGATCGTTTTATCGCTGCTGCCGCTGGCTAAAATTTGCCCGTCGGGGCTAAACGTAACTGCATTCACAGCGCTACTGTGGCCTGTGAGCGTTTGGATCATCTGCCGCGTTTCGCAGTCCCAGAGCTTGATACTGCCATCCTGACTGCCGCTCGCCAAGATTGGATTGTGTGGATGAAACGCCACAGCTTTCACTGCGCCCTGATGCCCCGACAGTTCGCCGCAAGCTGCACCGATCGGCAATTGCCAAAGTCGTATACTTTTGTCATCGCTGCCGCTCGCCAGCAGATCCTGCCGCATCGCCACCGCATTCACGCCTCCCAACCCATGACATCCGTTTAGCGTTTTAGCGCAATGAATTGGCAATGATGCCACCGTCATCCGCTGCTTCCGGCCTCGAATCAACTCTAGGGCTGCGATTGCATCAACTGCCGTGAATCGCTGAGCGGGATCAGCCACCAGCAACCGCTCTAGGAACTGCACCAAGCGCTCTCGATCAGAATTAAATGGCTGAGGCGGCAAATAGTCTCGCCAATGCTGCGGATCATTGGCATTCCAGAACTCAATCGGTCGCAGCCCGGTGAGCAAATTTAGGCCAGTTAGCCCCAAGCTATACAGATCGCTGGCAAACACTGGCTTGCCCTGCACCTGCTCTGGAGCCGCATATTCGGGGCTGCCTGTAGCCACAATCGCCAGATCGACCAGCACCAGATCGTTTAGCCCCGTGCGAGCAATCAGATTCTCTGGCCTCACGTCGCCGTGTAGAATCCCCTGACAATGTAGATGCTTTAAAACAGACAGCGTTTGCTCCAGCATTTGCCAAATTTCTGCAAGGCTAAAGCAGCCCAATCGCTTCAGCCTTGCCGACATGCTTTCGCCTGCAATATATTCCTGCACATAGTAGAAATATTCCTGCGCTTCAAATATATCCAGACAGCGAGGCAGCTGCGGATGCTGCAAGTCTTTCAGCCGCTTCAACATTACAGAATTTGGATCACTTGCCTCAACCTGTTTGATCACGCAAGTATTTTGAGACAGCGTATCTAAAGCCAGATAAGTTTGGCTAGAGCGGCTTTGCCCCAGCAGTTGCTGCATTTGATACCGTTGATTTAAATCGTGATTCACTTCGCTTTTTTAGGGTGTGTCATCATAGAGCCATGCTTTGAGGAACCTTTATGACAGCGCTTGTTCCTTCAACCGAAATTTTCTATCCCAGCAGCGACGGTGAACCCTTGGCCGAGACTTTTGATCACCTCTATGCTATTCTCACTGCGCTAGAAGTGCTGCGCCAGTATTTGCCGCAGCTGTTGGGTGAGCGTTCGGGCACGGTCTTGGCCAACCAGTTCCTCTACTACGCCCAGAATATGCCGCGTCTGCGGGCTGCGCCAGATGTGATGGTGATTTTTGATGTGGCGGCGGGCGGACGCGACAGCTACAAAATTTGGGAAGAAGGGCAGGTGCCCGCTGTCGTGTTTGAAATGACCTCCAAAAGTACGCAGGATCACGATCAGGGCTATAAGCGAACGCTTTACGAACAGATTGGCGTGCAGGAATACTGGCAGTTTGACCCCAGAGGCGAGTGGATTCCAGAGCGGCTGCGTGGCTATCGGCTGCAAGGCGAATTCTACACGCCCATTTCCAACAGACAGAGCCAGATTCTGGGGCTGCGG
>CASBQH010000144.1 GCA_949127695.1 Synechococcales cyanobacterium PMM_0073 | reverse complement strand
CGGCTAGCTGCTGTAAGCTGGCCGCTTGATCCGGCAGGCAATCCGCAAAAAACCGCTGAATCGCCTGCTTTAGCCAAATCTCAGGCTGGGAAAGCTGTTCTTTTGCGTTAGCCAACCAAACCAGCAGGCTTTCGTAAGCCGCAGTCGCCTGATAGCCCAGCCGATCCCAGCGGGGAAACTCAGTCATGGCCAACAGCTGCGGCTGCGTGGGATCAGGCGCAAAGCAGTGATCTGCCAGCAGCCCAGCCCGAACCGGATCAAGCCCTTCAGCCCCAGCTAGCACCACCAGCATTTCAGCCACCGACTCGCGGTTCAGCCTATGTCCTTGCCCCGGATAGACCAGCGCCATGAGGCTGAGCAAGGCGCGCACCAGCGAGCTATCAATCAGCGGCTGCTGGCTGTTGAGCGAAACCAGCGGCATCTGGCGACTGCTCAAGATCCGCTGGAGCGTATAGCGGGTAATCGCATCCAGGCCGGGAGCAATAATTGCAATCTCTGACGGGCTAACCTGCCCCGACTCAACGGCGGCGCTAATCAAATCTGCCACCTGCCGCAGCAATTGCGCCTTCGAGACGGTCTGAATCAGCCGAATCGAGTCCGGCAGCTGCAATAGCTGCAACGGCTGATGAATCGCCGCCAAAATCGGCTGCTGCCAACCGCCTAGCGGATGAGTCGGTTCAGCCAGTTGCTCGACTTGGCAGCGTTCGGCCAGCTTGGCCAGATGCGCTGGATCAGCTCGTAGCCCTAGCCGCACGGCTCCGATTGGGTTGAAGGTGCAGGCTACCGGAATATTTTGATCTAAAAACAGCTCTAACAGCGACCGCATCACGCCGGGATATTCGTCTACGTCATCTGCCCAAACTGCCCCAAACCGCTCTGCCAGCTGAGCCTGATAAGCGCTTTGGGGCAGCAGATAGCGCCAGTACAGCTCGGTGATAATGCTGTAGGTGAGCAGCCCGCGTTCCAAGCACCAGCGCCACCAGCGCTCTAGCAGCATTCCGGCGCAGTCCCAGTCGGCCATACCTTCAGAATCTTCAGAGTCAGGCAAGCCCTGCTGCAAAATCTGCGGAATCTGCTCATGTGGTAAGCCGCTGGCAGCCGCAAGCTGTAGCAAACTCAGCGTGCGATCCACCAGCCGCGCATCGCTCAAGCCCGCCTGCCGGAACCGCCCGGATGACTGCTCTGGCTGCCAAAGACGCGCTGCCAATTCCTGCTCTTTTTCAGGCCGCAGGCGCAGAGGCGGTGCAGACGGATAGCCCAACTGCCCCATTAGCCCCGGCCAGTTTGCCATCACTTCAGCCTCAAAGAAGCTGATTGGCGTCATGATCTGGGGCTGGTTCTCTTGGGGCAGCGCCAGCCTCGTCGCTAATACCTGACGATTTGAGCCACTGGCCGCAAAGACTAGACTAGATCGCAGTGCCGCCCGCGGTTGAGCCGCCCAACTGCTAAACTGCTGAATCAGGCGGGTAGTCTTGCCACTGCGCGTTGAGCCTTCAATCCAGAGACCCAGCGCATCAACAGGCCAACTGGAAGGAGCTGATCTAGACGGGAGCTGATCTGACTGATCTGATTGATGGGATAACTGATTTGACTGTCGCATACCTTCATTCTAGATCTTGCCTGCGGGGCTATCCGCCCATCAACCGCCTGAATCGTCCGCCTTTCGTCTCTTCGCTGCGGCGTTCTCCAGATCCTTATGCAAAATTCGCTCACCTCAGCCAAACGCCTGCTTCAAACCGCCAATCGCTGGTTGCTCAAAACACCAGAAAGAGCCTTGAATCAAGCCTATATGGCTGCGCTTAAAATCAAGGCGCTGGAAGATACGCAGTTTGGTGGCAAGCTAATTTCAGTGCAAAACGGTAGTCACAGCAAGAGCGCACAGAGTTACTTTGAAGGTGAACTCAAAAAATATTTAGATGTAATTAAACTCCGGCTGATTGAGTTTAGAGCGAGTAGCTCAATCGTGAGACTATCAAAATCTGTGGCCGATATTCGGGCAGAAGCCACAGATCAATTAATCACTCTAGATACAGAAGCAGTTTCACTCTCCAACATCTCTGAAGACGAGTTTCAATATATCTCTAGAAATATCTCTAGCTCAGAGCAGATTCTGCAAAAGCTCCAGTTTGTAGACGAAATAGCAGAGCGATATCGAGATCGGGCTATGCCGCTTGAGGTGAGTCCTGCCACTACAGCGCCTAGCTCAGCATCATTGCCACTCAATGGAGAACAGGATCTGGCACGACCCGTTGCTCGTTCGCTCACCCAAAAATCTGGCGTGCTGCCACGCTCAATTTTAGAAACCGCAGATCGAATTAAGCGTGAGCTTGACCCAGAGGCTGAGCAAACTGTGGTGCAGGATTTTCGCAAGTCTAAATCACGCACGGTTATTTCCCTGCGGTTTGTGCTGCTGCTGATTCTAATTCCGCTGCTCGTGCAGCAGGTCTCTAAGACTTTTGTGATCGGGCCACTGATTGATCAATTGCGAGCGGGCGAACAGCGCCAGATCTTTTTGAACGAAGAGCTAGAAGAAGCAGCGCTTTCCGAGCTACAGCGCTATGAGCAGCGGCTGCGCTTTGAGATTTTGATTGGTCGTGCGCCCCCGGTTGAAGATGCTGAAATCGTCAGGCAAGTTCAGGAGAAAGCTGCTGAAATTGAGCAGCAGTACCGCAACCTGGGATCAGATGCCATTAAAAACGTCTTTGCCGATCTGCTGGGATTAGCGGCTTTTGCCGGGATTATTTGGACGAGCAAACGCGAAATCGCCATCCTCAAAACCTTTATGGATCAGCTGGTCTATGGGCTGAGCGATAGCGCCAAAGCCTTTGTGATCATTCTGCTCACCGATATGTTCGTCGGGTTTCACTCGCCGCATGGCTGGGAAGTGCTGCTGGAAGGGATGTCCCGTCATTTTGGCCTGCCCGCCAATCGAGATTTTATCTTTTTGTTTATTGCCACTTTCCCAGTGATTCTAGACACCATCTTCAAATATTGGATCTTCCGCTACCTGAATCGTGTCTCACCTTCTGCGGTCGCCACTTACCGCAATATGAATGAGTAGTGAAGCCCATCTTGGTTCCCATTAGCCGCAATGTCTAGCTCTGCCCCGCCCTCGTCTGGTTTATCGATCTTGGCCGCGCTCAGTCTATGGACTGCGGGGTTTTGGCTGGGAGCTGCCTTGCTAATCACGGCTTCAACTACTGAGGCGGCTTGGGCGATCACGCTGGCCGCCCTGCTTGCCTTGGGCAGCGGCTGGCTTAGCGCTGAGGCGAAGCAATCCAATCAGACGGCAACCACTTGGCTCGGATTCACCCTAGTTTGGACGCTGTGGCTGGCCAGGTTAATGGCGACCGCTGCTGTTGCCCTGAGCTTGGCCAGCTATCTGCTCAGTCAGGCTCAATCTGTCGATGCCGTTTGGCTGCTGCCTGCGACGCTCGTGACGATTTGGGGAGCCGTTCTGAGCCAAAAACCCAGAAGCTGGCATCCGCAGGTGATCTGGAGTTTGGCGCTGATCTCTGGGTTGGGCTTGGCCGGACTGCTGCTGAGCGAAATCACCACAGTAATCGCTACAGTGATCGCTACAGTAATCGCTACAGTGCCCGCTGGCGCGAATCTACAGCCGTATCAGTCACCCGCCAGCGATGCTCCGCTCAGGCTGGCTCAGCTGCTTCAAACCACCGCGCTGCTCTCTGTAGCCTTGGCGGGAGCTGGTAATTTAGCCCTGATTCAAGACTTGCCCCAGCCCGCTCAAATCCGACGCAAGCTGCTGAGCCTGACGATTACTCTGGGCTGGCTGCTCTATTTTGGCCTGATCATTCTGCGTCAGCTCCAGACTTCCGGCCAGGGTATGACCCCAGACCATCTGCCTGCCGCTTTGGGCAACCCGCTGCATCTGCTGCATTTCGCGCCTGCACTCAGCTTCGGACTTGGACTCAGCGCAGTTACGGCATTCGCGGCTACGCTCTGGCTGCAAATTCTGCCGCTAGAGCAGCCCTTACGTCGCCTCCAGCTCAGCGCTGAGTTTTGGCCTTTGCCGCCCCGCGTTAGCCTCGGCGTCATGCTCAGCTGTTTAGCGCTCGTAGGAGAGATCGAAACAATCTGGGCATTTAGCGCCTTTGCGGCTCTGATTCACCGCGCCTTATGGCACTGGCAGGCGAGTCAATGGCAGGGCTGGAGCGGGCTAAACCGGCGGCAATATCTGCATGGCTTGGCAGGAGCTACCAGTTTAATTCTGGCATTTTGGCTGGAATGGCAGGTTTGGCTGGTCAGTTTGGGACTAATCGCTCTAGGCTTAGTTTGGCGGGGAATGCGGCAATGGTCAGATACAGAGGAGTAGGGCAATGCAGGCGCAAAAAATCCAGTTGCAAAAAATCCAGCTAAGGCTTTGGTGGATTGCAATAGTCTGGGTTTGCCTGCTGCTCTCAAGCTGTACGCTGCTGCAAACTGCCGTCACCGGGCAAGAAAGCCCGCATCTGCTGCTGGGCAAGCCAAGCAACGCCACTGTTTTTAATGCCAAAGACTATTTGCTGATCCGGCCCCAGTATGTGCTGTCTTACAATCGTGACAAGGGGATTGCCAACTGGGCAAGCTGGCAGCTGAATCAAAACTGGCTGGGCGATCTGCCGCGCCTGCCGTTTGAGCCAGATCTTGCGCTGCCTCAAGGCTGGTACCAGGTGCAGCCCAATGACTATACCAACAGCAGCTTTGACCGAGGCCATTTGGTTCCGGCTGCCGACCGCGATAAAACGATCGCCGACAGCAAGGCTGTGTTCTTAATGACCAACGTTCTGCCCCAGTCGCCGGACAACAACCGAGGGCCTTGGGAAAGGCTGGAGAGCTACTGCCGCGAACTTGTCCGCAGCGGCAAGGAGCTTTATATCACTACGGGCGGAGCTGGAAAAGCTGGTAGCATTGCCCAAGGCAAAGTGATGGTGCCAGCCCAGATCTGGAAAATTGTGGTGGTGCTAGAGCGTCCGGGGCTGCCCATCGGCAGCATTACCGAAAAAACGCCCGTAATTGCAGTGCTGATGCCAAACGAGCAGGGCATTAAAACCAACAGCTGGCAGTCTTACCGCACCTCGGTTGATGAGATTGAACAGCTGACTGGCTACGACTTTCTCTCGACGCTCGATCCAGGGCTACAGGCGGTGTTAGAGGCAAAAGTGAATTAATTGCTGGGCGTTGGCTCTCAGGTTAAAAGCGGCTGCGGATCCGCTGCACCCGTAACCACTCCCAGCGACAGCCCCGGAATTCCTGTCCAGTCTAGCAGCGCGGGCAGAGCTTGACTGGCATCTGATGAAGCGAAGGGTGAAACCGCCACCGCGCAGACTTTCCAACTTCCCTGCACCGGTACTCCCAACTGCTGACAAAATCCCCCTCGTCGGCCTTCTATCTGATAGAAGTGGCAGTGGCGGCAGGTAGAAATTGTTTTATTCACAAGTTCCATAAGACCGGGCTTTTCCAGAGCGAATGTCCTCCACTATTCTGCTTGCTCTGTTTTTGGGGCTTTAGACCGAAAAAAGCCGTCTAATCCTGACAGCAACTTCGCTCTACCGATCCCAAAGCGAACCTAATGATTTAGATTCTCTTTAGAGTTGTTGTTAAGTTAATGACATATTTCTAAAGTCTTATCTTTCTAGCAAGATATTTGGGTAACATTACCCATTTCTTTTCTAACCCTATGGGGATCAGAAAAACTGAGATTTTTAATTAAGTTAAACAGGTCTGGCAATATGGAAAAGATCTGGAAGATTTGGCATGAACCACGGTTGATGAGATAAGCAGTTTAGAAGCTGCAAAATTCAGCCAATTCCCTAAAAGCCTGAACCTATGTCTTCGTTGATCTCTTCAGAAAATTTGGCAGCAGCCTGTCAGCTGTTGCGCCAAGCCAGCGCCAACTCTGCGGCCAGTCTGGCGCTACAGCAGGCGCTACAGCGGGTCGTGCAAGCCTCTGATTTACAGATTCTGGGGATCTGTGCTGAGAGCTTGGCGGAAGGGCAGCAGGCTTTGGCGGCCTATGCTGCCGCGCTAGGCTTGCCTCAGCCTGACTTAGAGATTGCCAACTTAGCAGGCGCTGTCTACATCAAGTTCAACCCGCAGGGACGGAGCTATGCTTCCCCTTACAGCGGCTCAGAGCGCGGGGTTTTGGTTTCCTGTCAGTCAGCCGAGCCGTCAGACGTGAACGAAATGTTTGGGGCACTGCCGCTGAGTTTGTTCTCGAGTTCGACCCAAATTCGATAAGATAGCGGTCGCCCTTCTGCTCACCTGATCTCATGTCGATTTCCTCGCCCGCTCAGCGCCTCCAGGAACTCAGAACCCTGTTGCAGCAGGCTAGCTATGACTACTACGTACTGGACAATCCCCGGCTGCCCGATCCGGTCTACGACCAGCTCTACCGCGAACTGCTGGACTTGGAAGCGGCCAACCCAACGCTAATTCCCCCCGATAGCCCCACTCAGCGGGTCGGTGCGCCCGCCAGTCGGTTTCACTCGGTGCGGCATAACATACCGCTCTACAGCCTAGACAATGCCTTTGATTTGGCAGAGCTAGCTGAGTGGCAAGACCGCTGGCAGCGCTTGGCTTCGCCTGAGTCGTTTAGCTATCTGTGCGAACTCAAAATCGACGGTAACGCGCTGGCGTTGACCTACGAAAACGGTCTGCTGGTGCGGGGCGCGACGCGCGGAGACGGCCTGACGGGCGAAGAAATCACCCAAAACGTCCGCGCCATTCGCTCGATTCCGCTGCGGCTAAAGCTAGAAAACCCGCCGCCAATTGTCGAGATTCGGGGCGAGGCATTTTTGGGGCTAGACACCTTTCGGCAAATTAACCAGGAGCGAGCGCAAACCGGAGAATCGCTGTTTGCCAATCCGCGCAACGCTACGGCAGGCACGCTGCGGCAGCTCGATTCGGCTGTAGTCGCTAAACGCCAGCTCGACTTTTTTGCCTATACGCTATATCTCGAAGGCGTTGGCACAGAGCTGGCCTTGCCTCAGAGTCAGTGGGAGTCACTGGAGTTTTTGCAGGCCATCGGCTTTCGGGTCAACCCCAAGCGCCAGCGCTGCGAGTCACTTCAGCAGGTGAACGACTACTACGAGCATTGGGCGACCGCTCGCCAAGATCTGCCCTACCTGACCGATGGCGTGGTGGTGAAGCTGAACGCGCTGGCGCTGCAAACCCAGCTCGGCTTTACCCAGAAAGCGCCCCGCTGGGCGATTGCCTTAAAATATGCCGCCGAAGAAGCGCCCACCGTGGTAGAGCAAATCACCGTCAACGTGGGGCGCACCGGAGCCGTAACGCCGCTGGCCGAACTGCGCCCCGTACAGCTCGCAGGCACAACTGTCTCGCGGGCGACGCTGCATAACGCTGACCGTCTGCGCCAGCTGGATATTCGAGTCGGCGATACGGTGATTGTCCGCAAAGCCGGCGAAATTATTCCCGAAGTGCTGCGCGTCTTGCCCGAACTGCGCCCCAACGGAGCCTTACCGTTTCAGATGCCGGATCACTGTCCCGAATGTGCCCAGCCGCTGTTTCGCGAACCCGACGAGGCCGTCACCCGCTGCGTCAATGCCTCCTGTCCAGCGATTCTGCGCCGCTCAATTCAGCATTGGGCGAGCCGAGAGGCGCTGGATATCCGGGGCATGGGCGAACGCTGGGTGGAGCAGTTTGTCGAGCGCGGGCTGCTTAGCTCCGTGGCCGATATTTATGATCTGACGGTAGAGCAGCTCCAAAACGTCGATCGAATGGGCGAGAAATCGGCGCAAAATTTGGTGACAGCCATTGCTCAATCCAAAGCGCAGCCCTGGGCAAGAGTGCTTTACGGCTTGGGCATCCGGCATGTGGGCAGCGTCAATGCTCAGACGCTGACACGTCAGTTTTGGCAGGTCGAACGGCTGGCGGCGGCTGAGCCTGCGGCAATTGAGCAAGTCTTTGGGATCGGCAAGGAGATTGCTCAGTCGGTGCATGACTGGTTTCGCGTCCCCGCCAATCAGCAGTTAATCCAGCGCCTACAGCAATCAGGCTTGCAGCTAGCAGGCGAAGCCGCACCGCCCCAAGCTGCTCAGCCCCTGGCAGGCAAGAGCTTTGTGATTACCGGCAGCCTGCCCAACCTCAGCCGGGACGAGGCCAAAATCCTAATTCAGCAGGCGGGCGGCAAAGTCACGGGCTCGATTAGCGCCAAGACCAGTTATCTGGTGGTGGGCGCAGAGGCTGGCTCGAAGCTAATCAAAGCTGAGGCGCTGGGTGTGGCGCAGCTTTCTGAGGCTGAGCTATTGGCACTCTTAGACGAAAATCTAGAAGCAGCGCCAGAGAACTAGCCATTCGCAGGAAGCCAACAGCCAGAGACGGCTGCTAGATTGGGGGAAATCTGTCCCCCTGACCCTTATGAGCTGTTCGGTTCAGCCTCCTGCCAAACGCCTGCTGGTTCAATTTGCTCAAGCTTTGCTGCTGTCGATCTCGCTTCAGGCGGGAACTGCCACAGCCGCCGAACGAATTACCATTACCTATGGCCTGCTGGAGCGTTCGCTGCCGGTGCAGGCGCTAGAGCAATATGCCCGCACCGGCGAGCGTTCAAAAGCGTTGCGCGGCTATCTGAGCGGTCTGAACGAACAGCAGGAAGCCCAGCTACGCCAGGTGTTGCTATCCAGAGCCGATCTAAACGTAGTGGCGCTGTCGCAGTTTCTCTACACCGATCAGGGCGAAACTTTGCTGCACCAGCTCAGCGAAGTGATCCGCACCAAAGCCGACTCGTCAGGATTCTACGCCCTTCGTTCAGCCCTGATTTTGGCAGCCGTCCAGCCTGAAGGACTCACAGCGCTGAATGTCCTAAAGCAGTTTCCGCTCAGCGATCTGCGGATTGACCTGAACCGCACCCTGCAAATTTTTAACGAACTCCAGGCGCTGATTCAGCAAACCCAAGATGCTGTAGCCCTAGTGCAGCAAGAGTCTGCCACAGAAGCCGCCACAGAAGCCGCCACAGAAGCTGCTACAGGAGCTGCTTTACCCAATCTGCTGCTGCCCGGTCAGTTTGGCTGGCAAATGAGCACGATCCAGCTGAATGACAACCGCCGCAACCGCAGTTTCCCAGCTGATCTCTATCTGCCAGAACGCCGCGAAGCATCGCCGATCATTGTGATCTCGCATGGGTTGGGTTCAGACCGCAGCACCTATGCCTATCTCGCCCGACAGCTGGCCTCCTATGGCTTTGTCGTGGCAGTGCCTGAGCATCCCGGCAGCAATGCCCAGCAATTACAGGCGCTGATTGACGGTAGGGCGGGTGAAGTCACCACTCCGTCGGAGTTTGTCGATCGACCGCTAGATGTCAAATATTTGCT
>CASBQH010000143.1 GCA_949127695.1 Synechococcales cyanobacterium PMM_0073 | reverse complement strand
GCGCTGCTCGGAGAACTCAGCCGCTACATTTACAATTCTAAAGACAATGACAGAGCCGCCCTGCGCGAGGCAATCGACAGCTCCGTTGCAGCAGATCAGCAGATCAGCTTGATTGATCTGCTGCAAAATTATCCGACCGAAAAAGTTTATATTAACGTGCGCCGAGCCATTTCCACTTATCAGCAGATCGCCAGCCTTCAGGAGCGGGTAGATGGAGTCATGGGCAGCGGCATTGGCGAGTTGCTGAACCAAGTGATTAACCGTCCCTGAGCTGATGCTGCCGCCCATTTTAGTAGGCCAAGGTTTCGAGCGTTTCTCGCAGATAGCGGCTGACGAGCTGCTCTAGATTGCTGCTTTGGCTGTGACCTGTGACTAAAGATCGCTCAGCCAGCCAGCGCTGGAACCCCGAACTAGAAGCAATCACTTGCTTGAGGCTGCTCCAGGTAGCATCTTCTGAAAACTGGCTGGATTGCAGGGAGGGTAAAGTCATAAAAGTTTCTAACTGGAGCTGGACTGAATATTCGGACTGATATAGTAAGCGCAGGCCAAAACAAGAGCCAGCACTTGCCTCTAGCGTAGCGCAACTGCTGAAACGAGCTGTGTTGCCGAACACCAATCAGGCTGGATTTGCGCTCAATCTCGCCAAATTTTTCTCAACTACTCTTTCCCAACCTACTCTATATGTCTGCCAGCTATTCTGAAATTTCTAGCATTGATCTTGCAGAATTGATTGATCACTCGCTGCTGACGCCGATTGCCACCGACGAGCAGGTGATCCAGTGGTGCGCTGAGGCAGAGCGGTTTAACTTTCCTACGGTCTGTCTCTATCCATCTTATGTGGCTCAGGCGGCGGAGCTGCTGCATGGCAAGCGCCCTAAAGTCTGCGCGGTGATTGGCTTTCCGGCAGGCGCAACCACCTCTGCCGTCAAGCTCTACGAAGCGCAGGAAGCGATTGAAAACGGGGCAGGCGAGCTAGATGTGATGGTGAATTTAGGCTGGCTCAAAGCTGGCAAAACCGCCGCGCTGCACCGTGAGCTAGCCGAAATTTGTCAGCTAGGCTTGCCGATCGTCAAGGCTGTTTTAGAAACCCATCTTTTAACAGATGCGGAAAAACTGCTGGCGGTAGAAATCTGTATAGATGCTGGGATCAGCTTGATCAAAACCAATACGGGCTGGTGCGGTGGCGCTACTCTGGACGATGTGCGGCTGCTGAAATCAGTTGCAAAAGACCAGATTGGCATTAAAGCAGCTGGCGGAATTCATACTGCCGAATTCGCCTATGAGCTGGTTTTGGCCGGGGCGACTCGTCTGGGCACTTCCAGTGGCGTCAATCTGCTTCAGCAACGCGATACTCTAGAAGAAGCGGCAGAGGACTAAGACTCCTGATCGGCATATCCCAACTTGGCCAAATCTGCTGCGAGAAGCCTGCGGCTTTCAGCTTGACCCATTCACCTGCACTATGAGCAGAACCTACAAAGCAACTGGAATTAACCTCAAAAGCGCGCCTTTTGGAGAGTCAGATCGGCTGTTAACCATTTTGACAGACGAGTATGGACTGCTGCGCGTTGTTGCGCCCGGAGCCCGCAAGCATCGCTCCAGCTTGGGTGGACGCAGCAGCCTGTTTGTGGTCAACCAGCTGCTAATTGCCAAAGGCCGCAGTCTAGATAAGATTGTGCAGGCTGAAAGCCTAGAATCTTTCCCCAAAATTAGCCAGAATTTAGCCAAGCTGACCGCCGCGCAGTATCTGGCCGAACTGGCGCTGTTTCAGGCGCTCAGCGATCAGCCCCAGGCCGAACTATTTTGCCTGCTGCAAGCCCAGCTCAGCCGTCTAGAAACTCTGCCAGCCAAGGCCACGCTAGCCAGCCTCACTCATGCCACTTTTCAGCTGCTGGCGCTGGCTGGCCTGACGCCCCAGCTTCAGACTTGTTGCCTAACGCAAGTGCAGATCTGGCCAGAGAGCGGCGAAATTGGCTTTAGCGTCACGGCAGGCGGCTTGGTGCGGCTTGATCAAGTTGAGCGGCACCCGAAGCCTCGGCTCAAGTCTGGTTTGCCCAAGTCTAGTTTGCTCAGGTCTGGTTTGCCCAAGTCTAACTCGCTGAACTCTAGCCTACGCATGGCGGCTCCAGCCGGCCACTATAGCTTAGACGGCTCAGACCAAGGCTCAGAGAAATCTATGCAGCGAGAGCCAGTGCCCTCCCAGCCGCTGCCCAGTTCCCCCAATTTACTGCTGCGGCTGAATTCAGCTGAGATTAGCCTGCTGCAACAGCTGCAACAGCCTGACTTGATCCAAGATCTGCTGGAAGCTGATTCAGCGCTGCTTCATTCTCCCTATCAGGCAAACTGGCTCACCCTAGAACGTCTGCTGCGGCACTATGCCCAGTATCATTTTGATCGACCCATTCGATCTGCTGGCTTAATTGACGTTTGCTTTACGGCTTCTGACCCTCTCTCTCCGGCATAAATCATGATGCGACCGCTTGATCGAAACCTGAACCCATTAGCCGGACTAGAGTGGCAGCCGTTGAGCCAAGAACTGCCGCCATTGCTGCAAGCAGAAGGTCTGTCACAGGGGCTATCAGGGGAGCCTTTAGGGGAGCTTTCAGCAGGCTCATCGGCTGCGGAGAGCGAAATTCGCGGCAAAGCTACAGACTGGGACATTTCTAGTCTACAGAAGTCGCTACAGACCGTTGGGGCTGCGGTGGGCAGAGAGCCGCCAAATCTGTCGCCAGAGCCGCCTGAAGGTTCTGAAGAGCCACCTGAAGAACCAGAGCGCGGCTTGCTGCCCGTTCTGCGGAACCGAAATTTTCTAGCGCTCTGGAGCGGCCAAGTATTTTCGCAAATTGCCGATAAAGTTTATCTGGTGCTGATGATTGCCCTGATCGAAAGCCACTTTCAGTCAGCAGGGCAGGCGATTAGCGGCTGGGTTTCCACCCTGATGATTGCCTTCACCATTCCGGCGGTGCTGTTTGGCTCGGTGGCGGGTGTTTTTGTCGATCACTGGCATAAGCGAGCCGTGCTCGTCACCACCAAT
>CASBQH010000142.1 GCA_949127695.1 Synechococcales cyanobacterium PMM_0073 | reverse complement strand
TTTCTAACCTGACGGGGCAGATTGCGGGAGCGGAGATTGCTGCTGCTGACTATTGGTGCCAGCATTTGCGGCAGCGGGTGCGGTTTGCGGATGGGCTACAGACTTTGCATCAGCAGGGTCTTGAAGTCTTTGTGGAAATTGGCGCAAAGCCGACGCTCTGTGGGTTGGGTCGCAGCCTGTTACCGCAGTCTGAAAACCTTTGGCTGCCGAGTTTGCGCCCTGGACAGTCTGACTGGCAGGTGATGCTGCAAAGCTTATCTCAGCTCTGGCTGCGGGGCATTGCCGTCAATTGGACAGCCCTATATTCACCCAGTTTGCATCAGCATATTCATCTCCCCACCTATCCGTTCCAGCGACAGCGCTTCTGGTGGGAACCCAAAGTATCTCCCGCCGCACAAACAGAACATCCGCTGCTGGGCAGTTCAGTGCAGATTGCTGGGCAAGCTGAGCAGTATTTTCAGACTAGACTCGATCAGGCAAGTCTAGAATATCTGCGCGATCATTGCGTTTTGGATCAGCCTTTGTTTGCGGCGGCGGGCTACGCAGAGCTGATGCTGGCGGCTGGCAAGGCGCTCAATCTGCCAGCATTTGAGGTGGCTCAGCTGCGAATTGAGCAGCCGCTGAAGCTAGAATTGGCACCTCAGATAATCCAGCTGAAGCTCAGGCAGAATGAGTTGGGATATGAGGCTGAGATTTTTAGCTTTCCAGTTGAGCAGCCGCTTGCGTCAGTTCGGTATGCAGTGGGTACAGTGCTGGTAAAATTACTAGAGCCACCGAAGAAAATTGACTTGGAATCGCTGAAAGAGAAGCTAAAACCCAGCCGAGTCTCAGCTGAAGAATACTATCGGCAGCTAGCCGCAGCAGGCTTAAACTACGGCTCAAGCTTTCGGAACCTACGGCAAATTTGGCAGGGTGATGGCAGCGCATTAGGGATGATTGAGCTGCCAAAAACTAGCGACCCCTATTGCCTGCATCCGGCAGTTTTAGACGCGAGCTTTCATCTGCTGGCTGCTGCTGGCATGGAAACATCTGCGCTGCCCGTCGGCATTGAGTCGCTCAGGCTCTATGCGCCCGCCGAGTCGCAAGCAGGACAGATTTGGGGATGGGTGGAGCTTCAGCCGAATGCAGGCGCTCTGCGTCGGGCAAATATTTCGCTGTTTCGCCCTGACGGAACCTGGGTGGCGGCAATTCACGGCTTGACGCTACAGCCTGTTGCGGCTGAGACAATGCAGCGGCTATTTGGATCAAATGCTGCACAGCAGGCCGAATTTTATCAGCTCAGCTGGCAGCCTCAGCCGTTACAAGCCACAGATCCCGCTGAGATTTCGCGCTGGCTCGTAATTGCAGAACCCGCAGAATTGGCCGAACCGCTGGTGAGCTTGCTCTCTAGCCAAGGCGATCACTGCGTTCTGGCTAATTCTGCCAACTTTCAGCGCCTGCTACCCCAAGCTCAGCCGCAGCAGGTGATCTATTTCAGCAGCCCTGCCTCTAACGATCCGCCTGCACAGGCTGAGCAGCTTTGCCATGAGCTGCTGCATCTGGTGCAGGCATTCACGCAGCAAAGCCAAGCCTCTAAACTTTGGCTCGTGACCCAAAACGCTCAGGCGATAGAAGGCACATCCGCTTTGCAGGCTGGACAGGCCGCCATCTGGGGATTGGGGCGCGTGATTCGCTCCGAATATCTTGATCTGCACTGTACTTCTATTGATCTAGGTTCTATTCATTCAGATATCCAGGATCTGCATCACGAGCTGACTCATTCAACGCCTGAAGATCAGATCGCCTATCGGCAGGGACAGCGCTATGTCGCACGTTTAATTCAGCATTCGCCAGAACCCATAAAGCCCCCCGTTCAGCTGAAGATTACTCATTACGGCCTGCTCGACAGTTTGCAGCTTTTGCCTAGCTCGCGCTCTGCTCCCGCCGCCGGAGAAGTTGAGATTCAGGTGCGAGCAGCAGGCATGAACTTTCGCGATCTGCTGAATGGGCTAGGCGTTCTGCAATCTTATTTGCAGCAGATCGGTGCTCAGTCAGATACCCTGCCGTTTGGCTGGGAGGCAGCAGGCATTGTCACAGCCGTAGGCGCAGGCATCACCGAGTTTAAGCTGGGCGATGCGGTAATTGCGGTCGCGGCATCAGGCAGCTTTGGCTCATTTGTCACCGTGGCGGCAGAGTTTGTGATTGCCAAGCCTAATGCTCTCAGCTTTACAGAAGCCGCCACGATTCCCACCACGTTCTTGACCGCCTATTACGGCCTGCAACATTTGGCTCAAATTCAGGCGGGCGACCGAGTGCTGATTCATGCGGCAGCGGGTGGCGTGGGGCTAGCCGCCGTTCAGCTGGCGCAGATGGCTGGGGCTGAAGTCTATGCCACCGCCAGCCCCAGCAAATGGCCTTACCTCAAGTCCATTGGGGTTGAGAACATCATGAATTCGCGAACGCTGGAATTTGCCGAGCAGATTCAGCAGCAAACGCAGGGGGCAGGCGTAGATCTGGTGCTGAACAGCCTGAACGGCGAATTCATTGGTAAAAATCTGGAAATTCTGGCGAAAAATGGGCGATTTGTCGAGATTGGCAAAGTGGGAATCTGGAGCGCGGAGCA
Organism: Synechococcales cyanobacterium PMM_0073; assembly: GCA_949127695.1. Classification (GTDB taxonomy): domain Bacteria; phylum Cyanobacteriota; class Cyanobacteriia; order Elainellales; family Elainellaceae; genus Elainella. The sequence goes on along the minus strand of CASBQH010000142.1, from coordinate 1,268 downwards.
GGTTAAACGTCTGCGAGCGGATGTCGAGTATTTTGCCTTCGATCTGCTCGAACTCTCTGAACGTCAGCCCGCGCTGATTGCCAGCCTGCTGCGAACGCTAATGGACTGGTTTCGGCAGGGCAAGCTGAATCCGCTGCCCTATGTCACCTTCCCGCTCGAAAATGCGGTCGCGGCCTTTCGCTATATGGCGCAGGCCAAGCAGATTGGTAAAGTAGTGCTGCTGCCGCCGGTTGAAGGCCAACCCCTGCGCCCAGAGGCCAGCTATTTGGTTACAGGCGGACTAGGTGGACTGGGGCAACGCCTAGCGCGCTGGCTGGTGGAGCGGGGGGCTAAGCGCCTGCTGCTGGTGAGCCGCAGCCTGCCCGATGCCGCCGCTGAGGCGATGCTAAATGAGCTGAGACAGACTGCTGAAATTCAGGTGGTGCAGGCGGATATTGCTGACGCCGAGCAGGTGGCGCAGCTCTTTGTTTTTCCGCCAGATCGCCCGCTGAGAGGCATTTTTCACGCGGCTGGATCGCTAGACGATGGGGCGCTGAGCCAGCAGAGTCCCGAACGCTTTCAGCGCGTCATGGCGGCGAAGGTGCGCGGCGGCTGGCATTTACATCAGCTCAGCCAAAATCTGCCGCTCGACTGCTTTGTTTGCTTCTCGTCTGTTAGTGCGCTGCTGGGTCCGGCGGGGCAGGGCAGCTACGCCGCTGCCAATGCCTTCCTAGATGCGCTGATGCAGCAAAGGCAGCAGATCGGGCTACCCGGACTGAGCGTGAACTGGGGGGCTTGGGCGGAAATTGGCATGGTGACGCGGATGACGCCCGCCCGCCAGCAGCGTCTCACCCAAAGCGGCATGGGCTTGCTGACGCCCGATCAGGGTTTGCAGGCGCTTGAAGTCCTCCTGGCACAGCCGTTCGCCCAAGTGACGGCGCTATCTGTAGACTGGGCAAAATTCCGAGCGACGCATCCGGTTTTTCCGCTGCTGGATCAGGTTGCGCCTGTGGCAACTATGGCAACTGTGGCGGCGGCAGCAACTATGGCAACTATGGCGGCGGCAGCAACTGTGGCAACTGTGGCGGTGGCAACTACCCAAAAAACCGCTCCGCCAATGCCATCCTCAGATTTGCAGCAGCTGCGAGCGGTTGGGGCGGATCGCTTTGGCCTGTTGCAAGATCATATTCGCGGCAAGCTGGCTCAGGTGATGGGATTTGGTCAAGCTGAACTGATCGACCCGCAGGAGAATTTTGCCGAACTAGGCATGGATTCATTGATGGCGGTCG
>CASBQH010000141.1 GCA_949127695.1 Synechococcales cyanobacterium PMM_0073 | reverse complement strand
ATTTGGACGCAGGCGCAGGCGCAGGTGGTGAGCTGGCAGCAGCAGATTCAGCGAATCGAAGACCAGCCGATTCTTGATCAGGCGCAGCAGCTGGCCAAGGCCAACAAGCTGGATGAGGCCATCGACAAAGCTGCCGAAATTCGGCCTGAGCGGGCGCTTTCTGCTCAGGCCGAGGCGGCGATTTCCACCTGGAAAGAGAAAATCCGCGCCGCCTCGCTGGCTGAAGATCAGGCAATTTTAGATCAGGCGCGCGATGCAGCAGGCAGCGGCGATTTGACGGGCGGGATTGCCGCCGCCGCTCAGCTTTCGCCAGGGCGACCGCTCTATCTAGAGGCTCAGTCGCTGATTGGGGATTGGCTGCGCGAGCGCGATGGCGATCCCAAGTCGCCTGCTCCAGAAGCGAGCGCCCCAGAGAGCAGCTCTAGCGGCGAGGGCGATATAAGTAATAGTGTGAGCGATGCCAACAGCGATGCAGATTCTGCCACCGAACCCGCTGCGGTCGATGCTGCTGCGCCCGTTCCTTAGCTGGCAAATCCAGCAGTTTAGCTCAAAGAGTTGAAATTCTGGTCATTTACTGCTATTTAAACTACTACTTTGCTCTTGAAGTTTCCTGTCTGGTTGACGGGCTGATATAGTTTTCAGGTCGCGCTCCTCGTATGGCTTTTGGTCAAAATCTCTGGGTCTGAGTACCTCCGGCAGAGCGAATGATTTGAACCAACTATTCAGAACTGTTTAGGCAAAGGCGTCATGGTAAAACCATCCCTTAAACAAAATCTTCAGCCTCCTCTGAAGCAGTCGCCGCGCTGGCTGCGCTGGCCCATTTTCAAAACCTCTGCCGCCGAAATGCAGGCCGAAATGCAGGCCGAAACCCAGGCTAAGCCCTTCGGCGCTGCGCTGCCAACCCCCGAACGCGACCCGGCCAAGCCGAGTTTGCCGCCCGATCTTCCGGCTCAACCCGGCTTTAAACTTGGCTCTAAGCAATGGCATTGGCCGCTGGTTTGGGTCTCTGCGCTTGCAGTTTTAGGCGGCATGGGGACAGCTGCGCTGGTTTGGCTCGTTAGCCTGCCGCCTCAAATTGACTGCAAGCAGCCAGGACAGCTATCTCTGGATATGGAGCGGCTCTACTGCGCCCAAGAAGCCGCGCAGTCAGGCGAGATCGCCAAGCTAATTGCCGGGATTGATCTGCTCAAGCAGTGGCAGCCAGAGCATCCGCTATATGGCGAAGCGCAGCGCCTGATTACCGAATGGTCAGATCAAGTCTTGACAATTTCCACCAATCGCGTCGTGCGGGGCGATCTCAAAGGCGCGGAGGCGGCAATCAGCCATATTCCTACCTCCACGCCGATTCACCAAGATGCCCAGGCCGCGCTGTCTCGCTGGCGCAAATATTCGCAGCGCGCCACCAAGCTGAACGAAAAAGCGCAGGCAGCACTCAAGCAGAAAGATTGGAGCGCCGTCTCTGACTATATTGTGCTGCTGTCCGCCTTTGAGCGAGACTACTGGGAGCTAGAAAATGGCGCTGAAGCCTTAGCCCGTCAGCTGGGGGTTGAGAAGCAGGCATGGCAGGCATTTGCGCGCGCCCAGAGGCTGGCAGAAAACCCGCAGCAGCTGGGGGCAGCGATTGCCCTGGCTCAGCAGATGTCTGGCCAGACTTACGCGGCGGCGGCGGCCAAAGCCAGTTTGAAGCAGTGGAGCCAAAAGCTGGTGGAAAGAGGCAACCAGCAGTGGCTGAAGGGCGATCGGTTGGGGGCAATTGCAACGCTGCGGCTTGCTCCCAAAACCGTGAATCAGCCGGAAATTGACGAGATGTACCGGTTTGGCCATGCCTATGCGCTGGCTAATCCAGCCCTCTCCAGCCGCTGGGCTCCCACCGTTGAGAACCTGGTGAATCTGGCTGAAGCGATCACGGCGATGGCTCAAGTCAAGCCAGATAGCCCATTTCACAATCAGGCGCAGCTGTTTAAGACCAGCTGGCAGGCACAGCTACAGGACTTGATCCAGCTGAAGTATGCGAGTGCCGCCGCCGATTTTGAGCATCCGGCCATGCTCAATCTAGCCGTCAAGCAGGCGCAGCAGATTGATCCAGATGCGCCGCGTCGCTTGCAGGCGCAAACGCTGATTGCCCACTGGCAAAGGGAAACAGAGCGGATTGAAGACCAGCCGATGGTGGATCGAGCGCTGCGTCTGGCCAAGGGCGGCAGCATCGACTCATTTAAAGCAGCCATTGCCGCAGCCAGTCAGGTGCCGCTCGGTCGTGCCCTGCGCCAGCAGTCCCAGACGCTGATTGCCAGCTGGCGCTCCCAAATTCAGACGCTGGAAGATCGGCCTCAGCTGGAGCAAGCGACTGACTTGGCGCAGCAGGGCAACCTGGAGCAGGCAATTCAGATGGCCAGCCAGATTGGTGCAGGCCGCGCCCTCTATCGAGACGCCCAGACTGCAATTGGCGACTGGCGCAATCAGCAGCGGGTGAACAGCCAAATTGCTCAAGATCAGCCGATTCTAGATCAGGCGCTGGCGCAGGCCGCAGCCGGACAGCTGAGTTCTGCTATCGCCACGGCCTCCCGGATCGGCTCAGGCCGCGCCCTCTCCAGCCGCGCTCAGGCTTCGATCCGGCAGTGGGAAATCCAGCTGAATCCGCCGCAGCCCTCACCAGACGGCGGCTTTTTGGCTGAGCCTGCCGATAATCCACTCGAAACGCTGTTCCCTGATAACCAATGGCCGAACCAGGACAGCCAGCCGGAGAATAGGCCGGATAATCCAGATAATTCGCCTGCCGCCTCGCCTGATCCGAGCGTTTCACCCAGTTCACCGCCGCGTCCTTGGTTGCCTAGTGAGATTGAAACTGTGCCGCCCCCCGGCACCTATCAGCCCTATACCCCACCGCAGGATTCAAGGTTGCCTGCGCCCTCACCAGAGCGCTCCGAAGCGCCTGATCCGGAGCCGTCTCAGTCTGCTGATCCGCTGCCGCCGCTCGATCCATTGCCCCCCAGACCCTAGAGTTTAGGCATCAATTTCGGCGGGTGATCATACGATGGAGTGCCAAGGACAGTTGCTTCGCTTTTTCTGTACCCTGTCATGTCCATGATTGATGCTTTGCCTCCAGACTCGCTGCGACTGTTGCTCATTGATGAAGATCCGCTGTTTCGGCTGGGAATGAGCATCTGGCTAAATCAGCTGCCTGACATGACGCTAGTGGCAGAGGCGGAGAATGGCGAGACGGCGCTGCAAATTTTAGATCGACAGTTTGAGCCAGCAGGCGCAGAGTCTAGATCTCTGCCGATCAATCTGGTCTTGCTCAATCCGGGGCTGGGGCGACTCAATCCGAGCCAGATTCAAGGGCTAAACCTTTGCCGCTTAATCAAATCGCGCTATCCCAGTCTGCCGGTGCTCTGCTTGGGCGATCTGGCTGAGCCGGTGGTTTTGGCCGCAGCCCAGCAGTCAGGTGCAAATGGCTACTGTCCTAAAAGTCTCGATGCTTCAGAGCTGGCGGCGGTCATTCGGCGGGTGGCAACCGGACAGAGTCCCTGGGCTGAACAGCTAGCCTCAACGCCTGTTCAGCTGCCAGTTGCGCCGCGAACTATGTCTCGAACTCCTCCCCAAACTCCGCCTCGTTCTAGGCTACGGCTAGCTCCTTTTCGGCGCAGGCTCAGGGTTTCTGGCCTAGAGCAAATTGAGGCAGCGCTCAGCGAAGTCGCAGCCGAACTGCAAAACCTCGATCTCTCGCTGCTGGATCGGGCGATTCTGGCGGGCAAATTGCGGGAGCTGCGGGCGGCGCGCTGGATGGTGAGCGGACTGCTCGCCACGCCCAGCCTAGCGGACGAGCCGCCGTTCCCTCGTCCGCAGCCTCCTGTACCGCCACCTGTGTCGCCCGCTGTGGCGCGGCAGGCAGGCAATCAGCGATCTGGGCAGGCTCCGCCCGCTCGACCCTCGCCGCCCGCTGGACAGCTAGTTCGCACCAGCAGCAGCAGCCTAGTAGAAGTCCAGGATCTGCCAGTTCAGCAACCAGTCCAACAACCAGTCCAGCAACCAGAGATCCAAAAGCTGGCCTTTGATGCCCTCACCGCCAAGCTCCAGTCTGGGTTGACGAATCTGAGCGAGATCCCGCTAGAAATTGATATCTTGCGTGAAGACAAAAAGCGCGAGCTGCTCTATCTGGCTATTCGCAAGCTAGAAGATCTGCTGAGCGAGCTGCGCTACTCGCAGATTGCGCCTGATCAGCTGCCCGCCAAGCGCGACTTGGTTTTGCTCGATCTCTGGCAGGCGATGCTGGTCGATTTTTTTGGCAAATACTACACGGTGCGGCTGAGAACCCAGAGCGGCGAAACGGATGTTGAGGTGCTGGAAGTGCTGCTGCGCGATGCCGCAACGGTCGAGGCTGAGATCCTGCATAAAATTCCGGGCGTGATTGAATTACTGCAACATCTGCTGTTTCAACTGCCGCTCTCGGTGGATAGCCGCCCCTATGCCTCTGGCAACCCTGAGTCGCTGGCGCGGGCTGAGCTGCTGCTGGAAAACCTGGTGATTCAGCTCGCCAACGCCGTGATGCAGCCGCTGCTCAACCATTTTGCCAGCGTCGAGACGATTAAAAGCAGCTTCTATGATCGTCGCCTGCTCTCTAGCCGCGAGATTGAACGGTTTCGCAACAGCCTCTCCTGGCGCTATCGGCTAGAGCGGCTCTACCGCGAACCCAAAAATATTTTTGAAAGCCAGTACAAGCTGTTTACGCTGACCGGGCGCGGCATCCGCCAAACGCTGATCTATGCGCCCCGCACCAGCGAACTCTCGGAGCTGAGCGGGCTGCCCTATGTGGTGACGCTGGTGCTAGAAACTCGTGATGCCGTTGCGCCTCAGATCCGCTCAGTGCTGTCGTTTATGGGCAACAGCTTTGTCTATGTGCTAACTGAGCTGCTGGGGCGCGGCATTGGCCTAGTTGGCAAGGGCGTTTTGAAGGGGTTGGGCAATGTCTGGCAGGAGACTAAGCCGGGGCGAGATCGGCAGCGCTAATGTTCCAACGGGGCGAAAAATCATCTATGGTAGATAGCTGAGCTGATGTTTTGCGGTTTGAAATAGGGATATGAAAAGCATACTGAGCGGCGCTCGGATTAAAAGAACTGGTTCCCAGCTGCTGAGCGGTCTGCTGCTGGCCTTTGTGCTAGCAGTTTTTCTACTAGGCGGCGCATCACCCGCCCAAGCTAGCCTGACTGACGATCGGTTTGACGGCAACATCTTTCCGCTCTATGCCGGGAATGGCTCGTTGGTGCCGCCCAAGGTGACAATTACCGAGTCGCGCCAGCGCCAGCGCCCGACGCTGCTGTTTTTTTACATTGACGACAGCAGCGACTGCAAAAGCTATGCCACGGTGATTTCGCGGCTGGATGAGCCTTACGGCTGGGCGGCTGACTTTATTCCGGTCAGCGTCGATATGATTCCAGAAAAAGCTAGCTACGAACCGACCGAACCGGGCTACTACTACAGAGGCTTGGTGCCCCAGACGGTGATTCTCGACCAGTCAGGCAAGGTTGTTCTGGATGCCGAAGGCGAAGTGGCCTACGAGCAGATTGACGACGTGTTTCGCCAAACCTTTAACCTGCTGCCCCGCACTGAGTCTGTGGCGCTGAAACGCAGATTGCTGAACGAGGTGAGCAGTGAGATGGTTGAAGAGCCGGTTCAATAGCTGGTGGTGAGCTTAAAAAGCGCAGAGGTAGAAGTAACCTCTGCGCTTTTTGGTAATGCGCTTTTTGACAATGCGATGTAAAGATCTAACGACTGCGCTTTTCGCGCTTCTCGCGTTCGACTCGCCTGCGGTCGCGCCACTCCATCGTGGTGAGGTAGGCGACGCCTCCCGTGACCGCAATGAGCAGACCCACGGCCAGCAGAGACAGAATAGTAAGATAGGTGCTTTGAGCCATAGCAGCAAGCAGTTTGGGCAGTTTTACAAAAAATTGAGCTGCATTAGAAGCCGTTGCGTCCCCAGATCACCATCGCAATTGAGAAGGTGAAGACCGATAGCAGCGAAACCCAGCCTAGCGTCAAAATGTCCATAGTGCTCTAAACCTGTGAAAACGGCGATACTTTAGAATCGTATAGATCTCATCATAATCCAAAGCAGGGGCTGTTTTTGATTCTTTGCAGTCACGTATCACAGACTTAATCTATGAGCCAGGTTCAAACCTATCGTGCTGAACTTGCTGACCGTCAGAGCCGCCACTTTTTGGGGTATCTCGGCTTGGCCTGCGGACTGCATCTGCTGGGCGCTGCGGTTCTGGTGTTTTGGCAGCCGCGCCTGCTCAATCCACAGGCTGCTGAGTCACCGCTGCCGTTGGAGTTTGTCTATGTGGAGCCGCAAACTAAGCCGCAGACCGCGCCGCCCCAGGCTCAACGACGGGCACAGACTAATTCCACCGCAGGCGGCACTCGCGATTCGGCGCGCCCGGTTCAGGCTGCCCCCCGCCCTGACTCGCCTGCGGTTCGTTCAGTTCCTGCTCAGTCTGCTGCTCAGCTT
>CASBQH010000140.1 GCA_949127695.1 Synechococcales cyanobacterium PMM_0073 | reverse complement strand
GTCGGCAGCTGCGCCAGTGGCAGCGGCTCTCGCCCGATCTGGCGCTGTCGATGAGCGTGAATCTTTCCACCAAGCAGTTTTCGCAGCCCGCCCTGATTGAGCAGGTGCAGGAGTTGCTCAGCCATTCAGATCTACAAGGCAGCCGCGTCAATCTGAAGCTAGAGATCACCGAAAGCGTGATTATGGAAAACTCCGAGGCCGCAAAGGCGATGCTGGAGCAGCTGAAGCAAATGGGCGTGCAGCTGCTGATTGACGACTTTGGCACGGGCTATTCGTCGCTCAGCTACCTGCATCGACTGCCGATTGACACGGTGAAGATTGACCAGTCGTTTGTCAGCCAGATGAGCATTGACCATGAGAGCGCCGAGATTGTCCGAGCGATTGTCTCGCTGGCGCATAACCTGGGGATGAACGTGATTGCCGAGGGCATTGAGCTGGCCGAGCAGTTGCAGCAGCTGAAGTCGCTCGGCGCAGAATATGGCCAGGGCTTTCTGTTTGCCAAGCCGCTGGACTGCGCCGAGGTGGAGTCGCTAATGCAGCGCGAGATGAACTGGGCGATCGCTTAACTGGTTTGGGGACGCTTACCCAGCATCCGATCGCGCAGATGCTTGATTCGGTCGCGCAGCTTAGCCGCTTCTTCAAACTCCAGCTTTTTGGAGGCTTCTTTCATCTCGGTTTCCAGCCGCACAATCAGATCAGGGATGCTGTCGAGCGGCAGATCGTCTGCTTTTTCAAATACCTGCTCCAGCTCCTGGCTAGTGATACGGCGCGAGACTTCCAAAAACTGCAAAATCGCGTTGCTGGAGCGCTTGATAATCGGCGTCGGCGTAATATTATGCTTCTCGTTGTAGGCCGCCTGAATCTTGCGGCGGCGATCGGTTTCGGAAATTGCTCGCGCCATGCTGTCGGTCATGTTGTCGGCGTAGAGGATTGCCTGCCCGCGCACATGCCGCGCCGCCCGCCCGATCGTTTGGATCAGCGAGCGCTCCGCCCGCAAAAAGCCTTCTTTGTCGGCATCCAGAATCGCCACCAGCGAAACCTCCGGCAGATCCAAGCCTTCTCGCAGCAGGTTGACGCCAATCAGCACGTCAAATTCGCCGTCGCGCAGGTTTTGCAAGATTTCAATTCGCTCAATTGAATTAATCTCGGAGTGCAAATAGCGCACCCGAATCGCCCGCTCCTGAAAATATTCGGTTAGGTCTTCGGCCATCCGCTTAGTGAGCGTGGTAATCAGCGTCCGCTCGTTCAGCAGCACCCGCTCCTGGATTTCATGCAGCAGATCGTCGATCTGGCCTTCGGTGGGGCGCACCGCAATCTCTGGATCTAGCACGCCCGTAGGCCGGATCACCTGCTCCACCACATGCCCCGTGCCCGGAATATACAGCCGCCGCTCCGCCTTACCTTCGCCTTCGATTTGGAATTTGCCGCCCGACTGCTCTAGCTCCCAGGCTCCCGGCGTGGCCGAAACATGGATGCATTGGCTGACTTTTTCCCAGAATTCTTCTGACTTGAGCGGGCGGTTATCAGCCGCGCTGGGCAGCCGAAACCCGTGGTCAATCAGCGTCATTTTGCGCGCCCGGTCGCCGTTATACATGCCGCGAATTTGCGGAATCGTCACATGCGACTCGTCAATCACCAGCAGCCAGTCTTTGGGGAAATAGTCGAGCAAGCATTCGGGTGGGGTTCCGGCCACTCGTCCCGCCAAGTGCCGCGCGTAGTTTTCGACGCCGTTGCAGTAGCCGACCTCGCGCAGCATTTCCAGGTCATAGCGGGTGCGCTGCTCTAGCCGCTGCGCCTCCAAAAGCTTGTTATCACTCTCTAGCTCAACCAGACGCACTTTCAGCTCCTGCTCAATGTCGTTGCAGGATTCTTCTAGGCGCTCGTCCGGCGTGACAAAGTGACGGGCTGGATAGAGATTTAACGCATCCAGGCTTTGCAGCGTTTCACCGGTAATTGGGTCAATGTAGCGAATTGCCTCAATTTCGTCGCCAAAAAACTCAATCCGAATCAGCCGATCTTCGTAGGCAGGGCCAATCTCCAGCACGTCGCCCTTGACCCGAAACTTGCCGCGCCCCACGTCGAGGTCATTGCGCTCATACTGCACCGAGGCCAAATCGCGCAGAATCTGCCGCTGGTTAGTTTCGGCTCCTACCTTAAATGGAATCGCCGCCTTCAGATATTCAGATGGAATCCCCAGGCCGTAAATGCAGCTAATTGAGGCCACCACAATCACGTCTTTGCGCTCAAACAGCGAGCGGGTGGCCGAGTGACGCAGCATGTCGATCTCTTGGTTAATTGAGGCGGTTTTGGCAATATAGGTGTCGCTGACCGGGATGTAGGCTTCGGGCTGGTAGTAGTCGTAGTAGCTGATGAAATATTCGACGGCGTTGTCAGGGAAAAATTCGCGCAGCTCGTTGCAAAGCTGAGCCGCCAGCGTTTTGTTATGCGCCAGCACCAGGGTAGGCTTGCCGATATTTTGGATTACCCGCGCCACCGAATGCGTCTTGCCCGTGCCTGTCGCGCCCAGCAGCGTTTGATGCCGCTCGCCCGCCTGCAAAAGCTGGGTGAGCTGCCGAATGGCTTTGGGCTGATCGCCCTTTGGCTCAAACGGTGCCTGAATGTCAAATGCCGCCATTGTTTCCACTCAATTACGCCTTCTCTATGATGACGGATTTAGCTGAATCGGGTGGGAGATCTGCTGATTCTATATCTCGTGAATCTAGTGAAATCCGCAGCTGCTAGTATGCTATTTCTGCATCGCAGCTTGCCCAAATTTGCGTTTTTAGACTTGCGCGAAGGAGCATATTCCTGTATTAATCTGTACAGCCGTAAATTTGAAGGTTTGAAAAGCTCAGCCTTCTTTGTAGACAGGGTGGCCGAATTCTGTGATTCCCTATGCGGGCAAATTGCCTAGCAGCTCTTGTGACATCTACTTAAACCTATGGTTTCTTTGCAGCTTTCGCCTTACACGCAGTATTACGTTCGCCGGTTGTTACGTCAGTATGTGAGTTTGCTGAATTACCCGCCCACTGGAGTTGGAATTTGCGCCTATTTGCAGCAAGATCTCAACCATCTGCTGGCCAATATTTACCCCCAGCCTCAGCTCAGAGCCAAGCTGCATGAGCTAGAGCTGTTAGTCCAGCACCATCAGCTCAGCGATACAGATGCGATGCAGCCGCATGGCACTCCGTCTGACATTGAGCAAAAGATTCTCTGGCTGCTCGATCTGCGGTTTTTGGCGCTGCTGCCCGCCATGTCTTTGTCGGTTGTGCCAGAAGATGACACTCCCCGGTTTCACTTTATGCTGAAAGGCAATATGCATGAAGGTCTGCGTCATGCGGACGATCTGTATGGTAAGGTGCTGGAATTTGGGGCAGAGCATAATTTGCCAACCTACAGCCTATTGCTAACGCTAATCAATCAGCAGCAGGCTTTTCTGCTCACAGTCTCGGAGCAGCGGCATGTGATCTGGGTGGATCTGCGTTCGCCCAGCTACTATCGGCTGGTGGAGCAGAGCAATCAGTTTGAAGAATTTCAGAAAACTGCCTAGCGCTCTGGTTGCCTAGCGCTCTGGTTGCCTAATGCTCCGGCGACGGCAGAATAGGTGACTGCATCTGTGACTGAAGCATTGCTGCGGCTTGCTCTGGCTCCTGCTCAATCAGCCGCAGTAAGGCTTCGGGTTCTAAATTAACCAAGCGGGCATAGAAGCGAATTTCGCCCAGCACGCGGGCTTCGCTTTGGCGTAGATACATGGCGAGGCAGTTAAGCGCCTGAGTTTCGCGAGGCTGCTGGCGGAAAAAGGCCAGCGAAGCCAGCAGGCTGCTTTCGTAAGGCGGCAGCGGCGGCAGGTTGAGCGGTTCACCCGTTTCAAAGCGCACGGTTACAATTATCCTAGCGTTCGGTTTACAGTATGCAGCTTGCAGTATGCAGCTTATAGTATGCAGCATAGCATTGGGCTAGAATGCTCTGGTAAACTGGCGATGTTGGCAGCTGGTCAGTGCAAAATACTGGTCAGTGCAAAATACTGGTCAGTGCAAAATCTGGGCAGCGCAAAATCTGGGCAGCGCAAAATCTGGGCAGCGCAAAACAAATGAGAAACCGACAGCTTGAAAATTGGCAACAGGATGGACTGCATTTTTTACTGGGCTTAACGCTAGCGCTGACGTTTTTTGGGGCGGTGGTGGCCGTGATTGGGCTGCTGTTCTTGCTCTCTAGCGTGATTGCGCCCAGCAGTCTGCGCGATGCTATACAGAACGTGAGTCATCCAATTCAGGTGGGCGTTCTGGTCATTTCGCTGCTGGAGGTGGTGGCCTGGAATCTGCTGCCGCTGGCTGGGTTTGCGCCTCAGCAGTTGGCGCGTCGCATGTCAATCACCATGGCGGCAATTATGCTATTCATGACGGTTTCGCTGCTATTCTCACTCTAAGCTCGTTATTTACTTTATATTCAACAGAATTACTGCTTGCATATCTAGATATATTGCAAACCCTCGATAAACCAGATGGCTGTAAGAGTTTGCAGGCCAGATTTTTTCCATCTGACCTCTGGCTGGGAGCAATGCCTGTGAATGGTGAGCATTAGAGCAGCACCTAGTCTAGAATGGCCTCAGTTCACCTGACCAAGCCCGTCCGCCTCGTTTTATGCTCGTTTATGAAGTTAGATCCTATTGCGATTGTTGGCATTGGCTGCCGGTTTCCAGGCGCGGTTTATAGCCCAAATGATTTCTGGCAGCTGCTTAAAACCGGCACTGACGCCATCACCGAAGTTCCAGCTGATCGCTGGTCAGTCGAGCAGTTTTATCACCCTGATTTGAGCCAGCCTGGGAAGGCCAACACGCGCTGGGGCGGCTTTTTGGAGCAAATTGACCAGTTTGATCCGCAGTTTTTTGGAATTGCGCCGCGTGAGGCCATCACCATGGATCCGCAGCAGCGCCTGCTGTTGGAGGTGGCTTGGGAGGCGCTTGAAGATGCCGGACAGATTCCAGAACAGCTGCGGGGTAGCCAGACGGGCGTATTCATTGGCATTGGCACGCATGACTACTCAATTCGGCTCTGGCATCATCCGGTCAGCGATCCTTACGCCACCACCGGCACAGGTAACTGCATTGCCGCCAACCGGATCTCATATCTGTTTGACTTCAAAGGGCCCAGTCTAGCCGTCGATACGGCCTGCTCTTCGTCGCTGGTGGCGCTGCATTTGGCC
>CASBQH010000139.1 GCA_949127695.1 Synechococcales cyanobacterium PMM_0073 | reverse complement strand
TCCAGGCTCCGCCCCGCTTTTCTGCCGGACGGCTGTAGGGATCAAGGTAGAAATGGGCGATGGCAGCGCCTGACTCGTCGGCCACCTGAAAGTAGCGCACGTCGGGATGCCAGACCGGGGCTTCGCCGTCCGCAGGCGTAATTGTCATGCCAAAGATTCGTTTGGAGAGATTAAACAGGCCGTTCAGCACCTGCTCCAACGGGAAGTAGGGGCGTAGCTCTTCAGCGTTGAAGTCAAACTTGGCTTCGCGCTGTCGCTCTGCCCAAAACGAAATATCCCAGGGTTGGAGTGGTTCGGTTTCGCCTTGAGATGCGGCATAGGCTTGCAGGGTGTCTAAGTCGGTCTGGGCGGCAGCATAGCTAGCCTGACGCAGTTCCTCCAGCAGCGTTTCAACTGCCTCAACGCTGGGAGCCATTTTAGCCGCGAGGCTGACCTCCGCATAGCTGGAATAGCCCAGCAGCTTGGCTTGCTCCTGCCGCAGCTCCAACATCCGCTCAATTAGCGGCGCGTTATTTAAGTCTCCGCTGGAGGCGCGGCTGATGAACACCCGGTAAAGCTTTTCGCGCAGGTCGCGGCGAACGCTGTGCTGCATAAACGGCAGGTAGCTGGGCATATCTAGCGTGATCCGCCAGGGACCAGCTTCTGGGCTGGCCGATTCTTCGCCAGCGGCACGAGCCGACTGCGCCGCCAAAGACAGCGCGCTGGGCGGCAGTCCGGCGATGTCATCAGGATCGCTCAGCGTTAGGCTGAAGGCTTTGGTGGCATCCAGGACGTTGTTAGAAAATTTGGTGGAAAGCTCGGCTAGCTCTAGCTGAATGGCGTTGTAGCGATCTTTGGCTGCGCCCTCTAAGCCTACGCCAGAGAGTTCGGCGTCCCGCAGCGCCGCTTCGACAATGCGCTGCTGGCTGGCATCTAGCTGGCTCCAGTCTGCGCTCTGACGCAGCGCCTTAAACCCGGCGTAAATCGGCTGGCTCTGGTTAAGGCGGGTGGCAAACTTCACCACTTCCGGCTGCATTTTTTCATAGGTTTGCCGTAGCTCCGGGCTGTTTTTCACGCCCATTAAATGCCCGACAATGCCCCAGCTCCAAGAGAGCCGCTCCTCAATTTGCTCTAGCGGCACAACCAGCCCTGACCAGCTGGGTTGAATATTGGCCTCCAGCTCGCTCAAGCTAGCTTCCAGCTCCTGCAAGAGCTGAGTTATGGCAGGCTCAACCTGCTCTGGCTGAATCTGTTCAAAGGGCGGTAAGCCTGTGCCGATCAGCAGCGGATTTTCAGCAAGCGGGTTCTCAGCAGTACTTTCAGAGGCGGCAGCAACAATATTCATGCTTGGAGTTCAGGGTTTTGGATAGCTTAAACTTCTTTCACTTTAACACTGGGGCAGTGGCCAGGATTTGCTGTACGACCATGAGAGCCGCATAGCTGACGCCCGCCGTCCCTTCGCCGGGATGCACCGAATCACCCACCAGCCAAAGATTTGGGATGGGTGTCCGGGTTGCAAAGCCAAACGGGCCAAAGGTGGGAATCCGCTGGCCAATGCCGCCGACAATGCCGCGCGCTCTGGCCGTATATCGGGCGAAGCTGCGGGGAGTGGCTGCTTCGGTATGGATGATGTGATCTGAGTCAAGATCAAAATAGCTGGAGAGTCGGGCAATCGCCTGCTCTGTATACTGCTGCTTGAGCGCTGCGTATTCTGCGTCGTTCCACCAAATATCTGGATTGGTGAATGAAGAGGCAATAATCGTGGCATGTCCTGCCGGAGCGCGACCGTCTCCCGGCTGGCTGACTGAAACAAACAGCGAGTTGTTTTCGGCAATTGCGCCGTTGTAGTTATAGAGAAATTGTAGGTGCGGCGGGCAGTTGGGCGGTATGGCCGCTTGCTTGACGCCCAGATAAATCACAAATGCCCCTGAACCAGCAGGTAGCTTCTCGACCCGGTGCTGGTAGCCCGCAGGCGCAGCGCTGCCCAACAGCTGTACCAGATTCTGCACCGTGACGTTGGCGACTACTTGATCAGCTTCCTCTGTCCAGATTTCGCCAGTTTTTTGGTTGCAAATTGCTACCGTCTGAACGCCACCCGGCTTCGGTTTGATTTGCTTGACAGAATGCCGCATTAATAGCTGAGCGCCATCCCGGCTGAGCGCCTGTACTAAACCATCGCTCAGCGCCTGCATACTGCCCTGCAAATGCGACAGTCCCTGCGGCTGTTGCGAAACGCTGAGGGCGGTGGCGGCATAGAGCAAGGCCGTCTCGTCTGCGCCGACCTGGGAGTAAAGCTTGAGCTGGAGATCTAAAAAAGTTTTTAGGCGGCGGTCGCTCAAGCCATAAGCTCGCAGCATTTGGCCGACGGTGGTGAAAGTATGCGGCAGAGTCAGCAGCGTATCAGGCCGCAGGGCGCGCAGTAATCGCCAGCAGTCCCAGAGGCTGCGCGGCGGCAAGACGGGATCACGGGACTGAAACGCCCAGCTGTACTGAAACAAATTGCCCAAGAGCTGCCAAAATGGCTCGCTTCCAGGAAACTGCCGCTGCCGTTCGGCCTGCCAGCGTACTGGATCGCGCCAGACGTGGATTGGCTCAGACTCACCGGGCAAAAATACCGCGCAGGCCGGATCGCAGGGCGTTGCGGCTGGCAGATCAATGCCCAACTCGGCAAAAATTCGCTGATGAATTCCCCCTAGCTCCAGCCCTGCGACCTGCGTCGCTCCCACGTCAAAGGTAAAGCCGCGCCGCTTAAAGCTGGAGGCACAGCCACCCGGTACTATTGCCTGGTCAAAAACCCGCACCGAGTAGCCGTGATGCGCCAGCAGTGCCGCTGCCGTCAGTCCACCAATCCCCGCTCCAACTACCAAGACCCGCTTGCCCTGCCGACCCATGCGTTTAGATTTCTTTACATTTCTCTCAGTATATCGAGTTTGAAATGACAAAATCTAAGCCACGCCTGCGGGTGCAGCGGGGTTCACCTGAGCCAGCAATTCGCGCAGCAGCTCGCCTTCAATCACCTCGGTATCCAGCAGCTTGCTTGTGATGGTTTCCAGCAGCTCGCGGTTGGCATTCAGGATATCGAGCGCCTGCTGATGAGCTGCTTCCACAATTCCCTTCACCTCTTGGTCAATCGCCTCAGCCGTCTGAGGACTGACCAGACGCCGGGGGTTCATACCCTCGTTGCCCAGGAAGTTGTTCTGCTGACCCTGCTGATAGGCCAACGGCCCCAGCACTTTGCTCATGCCGTAGGCCGTCACCATCCGCTCGGCCAGATCAGTGGCTCGCTGCAAATCGTTAGAAGCGCCGGTAGTAATGCTGCCAAAGACGATTTCTTCTGCCGAACGTCCGCCCAGCAGGGTGGCAATTTGGCCGTTTAGCTCCGTTTCGCTCAGCAAAAATCGATCTTCGGTCGGCAGTTGCAGCGTGTAGCCCAAAGCCGCCATGCCGCGCGGCACAATCGAGATTTTCTCGACTCGACCGCTGCTTTCCATCAGCGATCCCACCAGCGCATGACCCACTTCGTGATAGGCGACAATTTTCTTCTCTTTCTCGTTCAGCACGCGGCTCTTTTTCTCCAGTCCGGCCACCAGGCGCTCAATTGCCTCGCTAAAGTCTTCTTGCGCCACCGCCCCGCGACCGTTGCGAGCCGCCAGCAGCGCCGCTTCGTTGACCAAGTTGGCCAGATCTGCGCCCGCAAAACCGGGGGTGCGGGTGGCAATCGCCTTCAGATCCACATCTTGCCCCAGCTTCACAGCCTTGGAATGCACCTCTAAAATGGCCAGCCTGCCGCTGAGGTCGGGTCGATCCACCAGGACTTGGCGATCAAAGCGACCGGGGCGCAGCAGCGCGGCATCCAGGCTTTCGGGTCGGTTGGTGGCTGCCAGCACAATCACCGTTTTGTCGCCCGCGCCAAAGCCGTCCATTTCGGTCAGCAGCTGGTTGAGAGTTTGCTCGCGCTCGTCGTTGCCGCCGTAAAAGCCGCTAGAAGCCCGCGACTTGCCAATGGCATCTAGCTCGTCAATGAAGATAATGCAGGGAGCCTGTTTTTTGGCCTGCTCAAACAGATCGCGCACTCGCGACGAACCCACCCCCACAAACAGCTCGACGAATTCAGAGCCAGAGATGCTGAAGAACGGCACGCCTGCCTCCCCTGCGACGGCTCGCGCCAGCAGCGTTTTGCCGGTTCCGGGTGGGCCAATGAGCAGTACACCTTTGGGAATTTTTGCGCCAATCTGTGTGAACTTCTGGGGTGTTTTCAGAAACTCAACGATTTCGACTAGCTCTGTCTTGGCTTCCTCAACGCCCGCTACATCGGCAAAGGTGGTTTTGTCGGCGTCGCTTTCCACATAGACTTTGGCCTTGCTCTTGCCAATGGATAGCGCCCCCTGCGGCCCACCCTGACGGGCAAAAAACTGCCAGATCGCCACAAAAATTAGCGGCGGAATTACCCAGCCCAGCAGGCTGGTAAACCAGCGGTTCTTGGGCGGCGGCGGGGCTGAAAACTCGACGCCGTTGGCTTCAAGCAGCTTGGGCAGTTCTAGGT
>CASBQH010000138.1 GCA_949127695.1 Synechococcales cyanobacterium PMM_0073 | reverse complement strand
TCAGAGTTTGGCGACCTAAGAACAAACTGTCTGTTTCGGAGCTGGAGGCACTGATGTCGTCAGGATGGACAAACTCTGCCCAAGGGCGGGCAATCATCTCAGCTGGCGTCCAGCCCAGCGTCTGTTCAAAGGATGAGCTAACCCACTGAAAATATCCATCGCTGCCGTTGATCACCTCCAAGTCTGAACCCACAGCCCAGAACCGTTCGCGTTCCTGCTCAGTCTGCTTCTGCGCCGTGATATTTGTAAACAAAACGCCGAACTGGTTCCGCTGCGGTTCACCCATGCAAAAGGCGCTGACGTTAAACCAGCGGTTCATCGCAGCTGACTGCTGCTCAAACCGCACAGGCTGGCCAGTTCTGACTACGTCTCCATAAATCTCAAACCAAGAGTCTTCTAGCTCCGGAATCAGCTCTCGCATTGTCTTGCCTAATGGCTGTTCTAATCCCGTCAGTTCGCTAAGAACCGAATTGACTTCCAGAAAGCGGTAGTCTTGCGGCTTGCCTGCGGCATCAAACAGCATTTCGCAAATGCAAAAACCTTCGTCAATGGACTCAAACAGCTTGCGGTATTTGGCTTCTGAGACTTGTAATGCCCGCCGCCCCTGCTCGCGGATCTGATCACAGACCTCAGATCTCTGGAGCGCTCGCTGCACAGCAGGCACCAATCGCGCTAGCCGCTGCTTAAACACATAGCCGGTCGCGCCTTTTTCCAACGCTTCGACCGCTAGCTCTTCCCCCACGCTCTGAGAGACAAAAATCAGGGGCGTCTCAGGGCAGAGCGCTTGAGCCATCTCTAGCGCAGCCATGCCGCCAAAATCGGGCAGAAGATAGTCTGCCAAAATCAAGTCAAACCTATAGTCTGTCAGCGCATGGATAAACTCAGTCTGGTCAACAGCCTGCAACAGCTGATAGTCTAACCCGCCTGCGGTCAGCGTTGCCTGCAACAGCTCTACGTCAGGCAGATTGGCTTCGAGCAGGAGAAACTGAAGTTCTGGCATTTGAGCGTGAGAGCAGCATGAGAGCGCAATTAGATTATATTATCCGTCAATTTAACATGCAGAGCGCTGCGGAGGCGGGGCAGTAAGATTAAGTCAAGATAAGTAGTGAGCAGATGCAAAAGGTGAAGCCATGACCGCACAGCAAGCTGAAGAGTTTTTAGCAGCGCCTACTCGCTTCGATGAATTTATTGAAGGACTGCCAGAGTCCTCTGAAAACCGCTACGAACTCCATCAGGGTAAAATTGTTACAGTGCCAAAACCGAGAGGACAGCATTCTAAAGTGGCAGGGTTTACTAACGGGGAACTCTTTTTAGAAATTCGACGGCAGCAACTTCCCTACTTCATCCCCAGAGAATGCATTGTCCGCTTCCTTGACAGTGAATCTGGCCAAGAATCTGGCTACGAACCCGATGTGATTGTCCTAGATGAGCCTGCTCTAATTGACGAGCCACGTTGGGAAAGTGGCTCAATTCTGACGCTGGGCAAGTCGATTAAGCTGATTGTTGAGGTCGTCAGCACCAACTGGCGAACCGACTACGCCACGAAGCTATCAGCCTACGAAATTTTGGGCATTCCTGAATACTGGATCATTGACTATGCGGCGCTAGGGGCGCGACGCGACATTGGCAACCCCAAGCAGCCGACCGTTAGCCTATATAGCCTGATGGACAGCGAATACGAACGGCGGCTATTCCAAAGCAGCGACCGAATTATCTCTCCTGCTTTCCCGGAGCTGACGCTAACGGCTGAGCAGATCTTTGCCGCCGGACAGTAGAAGATTCAGAAATCGCTCTAGCCGCGATACAAAACCCGACAAGCCTGCCGGGTTCAAGTCACAGCGTTGATAGCGTTCTAAACGTTGCCGCCTGCGGCCTGAAGTCTAGCTCTGGCACGGCGCACAGCGCGTTCAGCCTGAGATTTAGCGGAGTCGTCACCGCTGTTTCGCACCTGCTCCAGCTTGGTAGTCGCTTCGCTGTATTTGGTACGAGCAGCTTCAAGCTCAATCGTATCGCCGCGCTCAGCTCCATTCACCAGCACGGTAACTTCATCATTTTGCACTTCGGCAAACCCACCCATTAGGGCAATTGCCACCCAGTCTTTGTTGGCGCGCACCCGCATCACGCCTGTATCCAGCGCAGTCATCAGCGGTGCATGGCCAGTCAAAATTCCGAGCTGGCCGGTAGTGCTGGGCAACACAACTTCTTCAGCGGTCGCATCCCAAACAGTCTTGTCTGGAGCCACCACGCGAACGGTTAACGGCATTGATTTTCTCCAAAAATGCGCCAAAAATACGGTGGGGGGAGAGTTTGCGGCTCTCCCCGTTCAGCTTCGTCTCGCTCTTCTACAGCTGCGGCTACTTGCCTTCGGCCTTCATCTTCTCGCCTTTGGCGATCGCTTCATCCAGGTCGCCGACTAAATAGAACGCCTGCTCTGGATAGTCATCTAGCTCGCCAGACAGAATTGCCTGGAAGCCCTTGATTGTTTTCTCCAACGTCACATATTTGCCGGGTGAGCCGGTAAAAACTTCAGCCACGAAGAAAGGCTGCGACAGGAAGCGCTCCACCTTGCGGGCGCGCGCCACCACCAGCCGATCATCTTCTGATAGCTCGTCTAGGCCGAGAATAGCGATAATATCTTGCAGCTCTTTATAGCGCTGTAGCGTAGACTGAACCGCCCGCGCCGTGTTGTAATGCTCCTCACCCACAATGCCCGGTTGCAGCATCGTTGAGGTGGAGTCGAGTGGATCCACCGCCGGGTAAATCCCTTTAGAGGCCAGACCGCGAGACAGCACGGTGGTGCCATCTAGGTGGGCGAAGGTGGTAGCGGGCGCGGGGTCAGTCAAGTCGTCCGCAGGCACATAGACCGCCTGAATGGAGGTAATTGAACCTTCGGTGGTGGAGGTGATCCGCTCTTGCAGATCGCCCATGTCTGTGCCCAATGTCGGCTGATAGCCCACAGCAGAAGGCATCCGACCTAGCAGCGCCGAAACCTCAGAGCCCGCCTGGACAAACCGGCAGATGTTGTCCACAAACAGCAACACGTCCTGCTTGTTCACGTCGCGGAAATATTCAGCCATTGTCAGACCCGACAGCCCCACTCGCATCCGGGCACCGGGCGGCTCGTTCATCTGGCCATAAACCAGCGCAATTTTTGACTGGCTGGGGTCTTCCGCGTTAATCACGCCAGATTCAATCATTTCGTTATAGAGGTCATTGCCTTCGCGGGTGCGTTCGCCCACGCCTGCAAACACCGACACGCCGCCGTGCTGGGTGGCAATATTGTTGATCAGCTCCATCATGATCACGGTCTTGCCCACGCCCGCGCCGCCAAACAGTCCGATCTTGCCGCCCCGACGATAGGGCGTGAGCAGGTCAATTACTTTAATCCCGGTTTCAAAGACCGAAGGGTTAGTTTCTAGCTCGGTGAACTTGGGCGCGGCGCGGTGAATGGGCGAGGTTTCGCCGCTGACTGCGCCTTTGTTATCAATCGGCTCACCCAAGACGTTAAAGATACGTCCGAGAGTGTTGATGCCCACCGGGACGCTGATTGGTGCGCCGGTATCGGTGGCTTCCATGCCGCGCACTAGGCCATCAGTGGTGCTCATGGAGACAGCGCGTACCTGGTTGTCTCCCAGAAGCTGCTGCACTTCGCAAGTGACCGAGACCTCTTGCCCAGCGGAGTTGGTGCCCCGAATGACAAGCGCATTATAAATTCTTGGCATCTGGCCTGCCGAGAATCGGACATCTACGACCGGGCCAATGATTTGACTAATGTAGCCGACGTTGGTTTTTTCTGCTGTGGTGACCATGCTTACGCCTATCTTGTGATCCGCTTGTTAAACGACTTGAACGCTTCAACATTCCGAAATGCCACCTTTTAGAGTATCACCGAATGCGAACTCTTAAAGAAATGTGAAACAAATTTGCTGAGAATTATTACCTATCGCTATTTTCTGGCGGCGGGTTTTTCGCGACGGGCTGCACCGAGCGCAGCGGCAGCTCATTCGCCATCCGGTTTGTCCTCAGAACCTGGTTTATTAATCTACGGTTATTGATCTAACTTGACGGCAGGTGTGAGCAGCACCGCTCGGCGGCTGTCAATAATTGCCGCAGATAAACCTCGCTCGCTCAGGGTTCGCAGCAGCGCAGAGGCCGCCACGGCATCGGTACTGTAGCCCGCTAGCAAATAGGGCTGCTGCTCGAACACAACCAGCCCCACATCTCTGGCCGTCACCTGCCGCACCTGGCTGGCTAGCTCTGGCTGATTAAAGAACTTGACCACGACCGCAAACCCAGCGCCCAGCGGCTGCGGATTGTAGGCTGGCAGCACAGGGCTAGCCGTTGCCACGGGGGCTGGTGCGGGCGTGGGCACAGGTGTTACGACAGGCGCAGGTGTAGGCGCAGGTGTGGGCGATGGCGTGGGCGCAGGGGTTGGCGCAGGGGTTGGCGCAGGCGCAGGCGCAGGAGACGGGCTGGGAACCGGGCTAGGGGTAGCCGGACGCGAGACATAGGCTTGTAGCCCAGCAGAATCGACCAGGTACTGCGCCCAAGCCGAGGCAATCTCAGCCGTCGCGAAGCCTTCGACCCGCACCACGCTGGCATTGAGATAGTTGCAGGACGTCAGGATGGCGTTTTCAGGCAGCAGCCGCTGTAGCTGAGCTTGGGTATCCGCTCGTTGATTTGGCACCAGCAGCAAATATTCCTCCGCACGGGGGGGCTGGCATTCTGGCAAGTCTGGAGCAGGGCTGGGTGTAACTGGGCTAGCTTGAGCGCTGACTTGAGCGCTAGCTTGAGCGCTAAATAGGGCGCTAGCAGACAGTCCGCTGCCCACCAAAGCGCCAGCCCAAACGCCAGCCCAAATTCTAGAGCGCCAAAAACCTCGCATAGCGTCAAGCCTCAAAACTGCTTTGCAGTCATTTCCTACTCTCAGATTTTTATGTGATCAAGCCCGATTGTCAAATGATCTCGCTGCAAAATCTTGCCGCAGCCCTCACAGCCCTCTATTCACATCTTGGCCAATCCTGGCAAATTCCAGCTTACGCTAAGTGCTGGCCGGAAAAGGCTGGCGCGTCTGGATATTAAACCGACAGCCTTCTGAGAGCACATGCAGCTTCACCCCAAACACCGACATCGCCTCGTTGCGCCAAGCCGATTCCAAACTATTGTGGCTGCTTCCCGACTCGTCCACCACCGTCACAGCGCCTTCGCCCAGCACCTCAAACTCATTGCCCTGCACAATTAGCGCCGTGTTTTCATCCACGCCCACGCCAATTGTCGCGGGCTTGAGCAACAGCGCCGTCAGCAGTCGTCCCAATCGCCCACGCTGGGCAAAATGCTGATCAATCAAAATTCCAGAGACAAACCCCAGCCCCGCTCCCAGCGTCACGCCATCGCCACGCGGGCTGGTTTCAGAGTCGCCGCGCAGAATCATCACCTC
>CASBQH010000137.1 GCA_949127695.1 Synechococcales cyanobacterium PMM_0073 | reverse complement strand
GGGTAAACCTGCCGGAAACAGCTGGCTGTAAGAAGAGGTCGAGATCACGTCGCCGGGGCGCACGTCAGGCACTTTGTCAAAAAATTCCATGATGACGCGATTGGCAGACTGGCCGCGAATATAGCCCATATTCCGCGATCGGCTCACCGTCACGCCGAGCTGACTGGTCGGATCACTAATCAGCAGCACTCGACTGGTATGGGGCGTCACCTGGATAACTCGCCCCACCAAGCCCCCTTCACCTGAGACAATCGCCCTCAGCTCAATCCCATCCTGCTGGCCGCGACTCAAGGTGAGCTGCTGCCACCAGTGGTCGGCGCTGCGGCCAATCACAGCAGCCACCTGCCCTTTGGCTGAGCTTTGCCCCACATAGCCCAACAGCTTTTGCAGCTCTTGGTTCTGGCTTTCTAGCTCAACCAGCCGCTGCTCTAGCTCTAACGTTCTGGCGTCTTTGGGAGCGTCGGGTGCGGCAGGCGCGCCCACAAACGGCTGCGACAGACCGCGATAGGCTTCATAGATCAAGCTACCCTGAGTTTGCCGAACCAGCCAAGCGCTGCCCAGCGCCAGACCCATTAAGCCGAACCGGATGCCGTTTCGATCCCACCACCGACGTATCGCGTACATTGAATCCTGTAGAGTATTGAGCTAAATCGTGAGGCAGCTGTGCCAATCAGAAACCGGACTAGGCGCTGCCAGATTCCAGCAGCCTGATTGCCTTTTTCAACTTACCCTAAGCCTGACTTCTATTCAAGCAGTTGGACGCTCTGATCAGCAATCTTGCTCAGATCTAAATTTTAGAAAAGCCCTGCTTAGCTCAGCTTTAAAAACCTCAAGCTCTAGAAATTACGTGAGCGACCGCTAAACACCCGCTCTAGCTGCTTAAAGTTTTCCAGGACGCGGCCTGTACCCAGCACCACGCAGCTCAGCGGATCAGCCGCCACATGCACGACAATGCCAGTCTCGTGGCTAATCAGCGTATCCAGCCCCTTCAGCAAGGCTCCGCCTCCAGCCAGCATAATCCCCCGATCGATAATATCGGCGGCGAGTTCGGGCGGCGTGCGCTCCAGGGTGCGCTTGACGGCTTCGATGATCACCGTTAGCGGTTCGGCCATCGCCTCGCGGATTTCGGGGCCTTTGACCATGACGGTGCGGGGCAGACCAGAGAGCAAGTGCAGACCGCGCACATCCATGATCGAATCAGAGTCATCGTCCATCGGGTAGGCTGAGCCGATCATAATTTTGATCTCCTCAGCGGTGCGCTCCCCAATCACCAGGTTATGCACCTTCTTCATATAGTTGAGGATGGCCTCGCTCAGCTCATCTCCAGCCACTCGCACCGATTCGCTCAGCACCGTGCCCTGCAAGCTCAGCACCGCCACTTCGGTCGTGCCGCCGCCGATATCAATAATCATGTTGCCAGTCGGCTCAGCCACGGGTAGACCCGCCCCAATCGCTGCCGCCACCGGCTCGTCGATCAAATAGACATCGCGTGCGCCTGCTTGGGAGGCAGCTTCCATCACAGCTCGGCGCTCTACGCCCGTGACGCCGCTGGGGATGCCAATCACAATTCGAGGGGCAATCAATCCAGTGCGGCCTTCATGTACGCGCTGAATAAAATGCTTCAGCATCATCTCAGCCACGTCAAAGTCAGCAATCACGCCGTCTCGTAGGGGGCGCAGGGCAATCACATTGCCAGGTGTGCGTCCCAGCATTTTCTTGGCATCTTCGCCTACAGCCAGCGGCAGCCGGTCTTCTTGGTCAATGGCGACTACCGACGGCTCCTGTAGCACAATACCTTTGCCAGAAACATAGACCAGCGTATTGGCAGTACCGAGGTCGATACCCATGTCGCGTGAGAATGAAAAGCGATTGAAGAAACCCACTAACTTCTAATCTCCCAAATTTAGGTGCTTCAAATGCAGTGACAAACCAAGCCTGATGTAGTTTCTGAGCCAATTTACCCGATTTGGCCAGGTTCTGACTAGGCGCGAAACGGAGCCAAATCGCTAGCTCAAGATGTTCACACTACCACTAAATACCCCTGAAAACTCAAGATCCCGAAATTAAAGGCAAGATCCCAAAATTAAAGGGATGGATGCTTGACATTCTACTGATTTCTCCTAATTTCAGCTCAAGCAGGCAAAAAATTGAGGCATTACAGCTGTCCAGCACAGTTGTAAACAGTTGTAACCAGCATAGTCAAACAGCTAGCCTTCTTAAAAATACTAACCAGCCCAGAAAATATTACCGCAAAATGCTGCGGTCGTTTAGAATGAACTCAACTAGGTCATAGTACCTCTGTACCAAGAGTTTGCGAGCTGAAACAATCATGAGCTTAAATACAGTTACTTTAGTTGGGCGGGTCGGTGGCGATCCAGATGTCAAGTATTTTGAGTCGGGCGCGGTTAAATGTAGCCTGACCTTGGCCGTTAAGCGGATCAGCCGCAACAGCGATGAGCCAGACTGGTTTAATTTGGAGCTTTGGGGCAAGCCTGCCGAAACCGCCGCCAACTACGTGAAGAAGGGCGGCTTAATTGGCGTCAGCGGGGCGCTCAAGTTTGATACTTGGCAAGATCGCAATACGGGCGTCAACCGCAGCAAGCCGATTGTCAAGGTAGATCGCCTAGAGCTGTTGGGTTCACGTCGAGATAACGAGGGCGGCGGCGAATCGGGCTATAGCGGCGGCGGCGAAGAGTTTTAGCGAGGGCTAGGCGGCAAGTGAGACAGCGGCGGCTCAGTGATTCTCTGAATCAGTTATTCTCTGAATCAACAAAGTCAGCTCGCTTGCTGCCAGGAATCTTCCAGTCGCTATTCTCGCCGCCAATAATCACGCGCTCAATCGTCACGTAGTCTTTGCTGAGCTGGAGCAGCGCATTCACCAGCACGTCCAGCGCCAGCGCATCGCTAGTGCCCAGGTCAAACCAGCAGCGCCCCCAGTTGCCTTCATATTCCACCTCGCCCATGTTGTGCATCAGCGCCATGAAGCTGCTCTCGGCGGTGTTTTGGTCATAGTCCATCTGGCTAATGTCCAGCCCCATTTCCTGTACCTGGAGATTTTCGGCATTAAATCCGCCCAGCTTGCCCAGCAGAAACCAGGAGTTAAACAGCTCCTCCACATATTGCTGCTCTAGGTTGGCAGGCGGCATTTCAAACTCCAGCCAGATCCACAGATCAAAAAAGTTGCATTCGCGAAATTCTACTTGCATATGAAATCCAGAAATTTAGACTATAGCTTGCTCTGCGCCTAGTCAGGTGAACTTGCTGTTCGTCCAGCATCCAGCCCAACCGCATCTTGGATCTGCTGCAATCCGGCGGCATCTAGGCGCTGTAATAGCCCCCGCAAAATCCGCTTCACCATCCAGGGGCCTTCATAGATCCAGCCTGTATAGACTTGCAGCAGGCTAGCCCCAGCGGTCAGCTTCTCCCAGGCATCTGCGGCGGTAAAAATGCCGCCCACGCCAATAATCGGCAGCTGCCCGGAAGTCTGCTGGTAGATAAACCGAATCACCTCGGTGGATCGCTGCCGCAGCGGCGCACCGCTAACGCCGCCAGCCTGTGACTGCACCGGGACTCCGCCGATGATCTCAGTTTTCAGATCGCGCCGAATTGTGGTGTTGGTGGCAATGATCCCAGCAAGTTGGTAGGTTTTAGCTAGCTCCAGTACTGCCTGCAAATCTGCCCAGGCCAAATCAGGGGCAATTTTAATCAACAGCGGCTGTTG
>CASBQH010000136.1 GCA_949127695.1 Synechococcales cyanobacterium PMM_0073 | reverse complement strand
GATCTGAATCGCAGAACGATGTGGGGGCAAACGGTAGGGCTGCAGATTCTCAGCATTTCGTTAGTTGGGTTAAACCAGCAGACTGAAACGATCGCGTGCGATGCCAACTGTAGCTATGGCCTTTAGAAGATATAGCCTATGGCGATGGACTATAGCATTACTACGATTTGGGAGATGGCTTGATGTGGCGCGATTCTCGTTTGCAGCTCTTGTTGGCGATCGGTTCATTAACGGTAATGGCAGGCGCTGTCCTTGCCCCCAACTTACCAGAACTCATTCATCAGCTCCACTTTGAACCGGGCATTGCCGGGACGCTGGTGAGTTTACATTTTTTGACCGTGGCCATTTCACTGCCGCTGCTAGGGATTTTGGCAGACTCGGTGGGGGCGCTGCCCGTGCTGGTACCGTCGCTGATCCTCTATGCCGTGTTTGGCATGGCGGGTGCCGCCATGGATAGCCTGGTGCCGCTGATGATTACGCGGTTTTTGCTGGGTGTGGCAACTGGAGGGCTAACGGCAGCGAGCCTGGGCTTAGTGGGCAAACTCTATCGAGCCGACGCGCGATCGCAAGTATTGGCCTATGTGGCCAGCACCATTAGCTTGGCCAATATTGTGTATCCGCTGCTGGGTGGCTGGGTGGGGTCGTTTCACTGGCAGTGGGCGTTTTATCTCTATGGGGTGGGGCTGCCGCTGGCGGCTCTGAGCCTGCTGTTGTTACGAAGGGTTGAGGCCGGCCATGCTGCCTCTAACGCAGGATCTAGCGCATCGGGTGTCGAAATGGCGGAAGAGTTGCCGCCGGACGTGGCGATCGCCCCGCTGCGCAGCAATTTGTTTCTGCTGTTGCGCCATCCCCAAACCCTAGGACTGTTGCTAGCGCTAGGACTCACCTCGGGCACCGTCTACACCACCATCGTCTATGTTCCCCTCTATCTGCGCACCACCCTAGCCGCCAGCACCGTGATTATTGGTGGCGTGCTGGCATCAAAAGCAGTTGGAGCCACCCTAATTTCTGCCTTCGGCGTTCGCCCAATTGCCAAAGCTTGGGGCAACCTGGGGGCGATCGCCCTGGGCTATGGCGTCATGGCAGCGGCTCTGATTACCATCCCCCACCTGCACCAGATTGAGCTAATCTTGCCCACCGCCATCCTGTTTGGCATGGGCTTTGGGATTGTGGTGCCCAGCCTCTATGGGCTGCTGGCCGATCAAGCCCCCGTGCAGCTCCAGTCCAGCATCTTAGCCGCAGGCACCGGGTCGGGCTTTTTAGGTCAATTTCTGTTCCCCATCCTATTTGCTCCAGTGTTTGTCCATGTTGGCATCACAGGCGTGTTCTATACCGCTGCCACCGTGGCATTGGGAGCAGGGGCACTGATCATCGCGAGCTTAAGTCAGCACCGACCCAAGCCTTGGCCCAGCAAACGATAAAAACCAAACGACATGAGGCAGGATGACCAATACAGCATCTTTTTTGGGTCAAGATCACGATGTGCAGCCTTTGGGCAGCAACAATTTGGCAGTTGCCGCATCGGTCTCCCCCCAGTTTCAGATTGACCCCAACTGGTGCCCCATCCCAGCACGTCGAGAAGATCGCGGCAAGGTCAAACTCGTTTGGCTCCACGGCACCCCCTACGAGATGGGCTACCAGCACGGCCAACTGCTGCATGATGAAATTGCCTGCCTGCCCCGTTGGTTTATTACCGCTTTAAAGCTGGCTTCAACCCATCTGGGCCTGGGAAAATTTGCCAGACAGCGCTCGTTCCCCGATGTGATTGATGAATGTGCAGGGCTGGCAGCCGCCACGGCAGATTTGGGGTTGACGGTGGAGAGCTGTTTGGCGATCGCCTTTGGGGACGTATTTCAGCAGCTCCTGCGCGATTCGATCCCGATGCTGTTGGGGTATCAGGTAGATCTTCGAGAATTTTTGCCCGCCTTGGATTTGGGCTGTTCGCAGATGGTCGCAGCAGGCAGCGCCACGGTAGATGGACGGCTGTACCACGGTGATAGTTTAGACTGCCCCCGCCAGCCGATGAGCTATTGGCTCAACCATCCGACGGTATTTGTGCGGCAGCCCCACGACGGCATTCCCCATGTGGCGATCGCCGTTCCCGGTGCCGTATGGCCGAACTCGGGCTTAAATGCAGCGGGCATTTCGCTGGCACTGAATACCGTCCGTCCTGCCCGGTTTGGAGAACTGAGGCGATCGGGTTGCAGCCATGTGCAGATGATGGCGCAAGTGCTCAAACAGGCCACCAGCTACATCGCAGCGCGCAGCTTTATTAGTGCCCAACCGCAGATGAAATCTGATTTGATTTTGGTTGCAGATGGCAACACTCAACAAGCGGGGGTATTTGAAATCACAGGGCGACAGCTCACCGTGCGAGAACTCAATGCCACCGGGGTACTGTATGCCACCAACCATTTTGTCACGCCCCAAATGCAGCACCGGGTTCTAGCAATTGCTGGTAGCGTTGATAGCGCAGCTGGCTAGAGCGGGTTGGGACTCGCCCCCGGTGCTGCATTTGGGGCGTGACAAAATGGTTAGTGGCATACAGTACTCCGGTGGCATTGAGTTCTCGCACGGTGAGCTGTCGCCCTGTGATTTCAAATACTCCGGCTTGTTGAGTGTTGCCATCTG
>CASBQH010000135.1 GCA_949127695.1 Synechococcales cyanobacterium PMM_0073 | reverse complement strand
CTGGGAGCGTTGGCTGTGGCCGTCTGGCGGGAGCTGGCTCCGCATGGATTCCGGCCTGATACAACGCAGCCTGCTCCTGCTGAATCACCTGCCGAATCACCTGCCGAATCACCTGCCGGGTCACCCACAGAATGATCCCCTGCGTCAAAATTTTGTCTACTCGCAGGGGATCAGGATATGCAAAGATAGAGAATGCCGTAGCTCGTCCAAGCTGGGATTAAGATGCTCTGGACGGCTGGCGATTGAGCGTTTTGATTAGGTTATTGAGAATAGCTATTTTATGAAAGTTGGCGATCGCGTTCGAGTCAAAGAATCTGTTGTGGTTTACCATCACCCCGAAAATCGCAGCCAACCCTATGATTTGCAGGGGATGACTGGCGAGATTATTGGGTTTGCGACAGAGTGGCAGGGTAAGGCCATTAGTGCCAACTTTCCAATTTTGATCAAGTTCGACAGCAGTAAGTTTCGAGCGCACCTAAAAGATCATGAGCTCGAGCTAATTTAAGCTCTGGTTTCATGCCTTGCCGCGTCGCCCCAAAAACCAACCATACAGATTCACGTCGTTTTGCATCGTGGCTAGCTCCTGCTGATGCTGCTTGGCTAAGCGCTGATGCCGCTGGCAGTAGTCGTCAAAGGCTTCGCGATACTGCACCTCTGCATAAAACTCAAAGCTGATCTGGTATGCGACTAGAATATCGGCAGCTTTGGCTTGGGGCAGCGGGACAATATGCTGGTGAAATGGCTCGGACATTAAGTTTGGGGGTGTGGGAGCAGCGGCTAGATCGCCACCTTCAAATTATCACACTCAAATTCGTCTAGATCTGCCGCTGCTCTAGATCCAGCCGCGCAGCTGATAGACCCAGCTGCCGATATATTCTTTCAGAGCGCGGGTGGAGTGATGCAGGCTCTCAGAGTCAGGAATTAGGCCGAGCAGCTGCCCTTCCAGCGATTTTTGAGCCAGCTCAACTTCCTGCTCTGTCACCAAAAAATCAGTCGGAGCCGCCACGGCGTTAATCCCCAGCTTTTTGAATATCTGCATCGACCGGGGCATATGCGTCGCTGAGGTGACAAGCAGCACTTGACGAATGCCGCGCTGATCCAGAATTTGCTTCACGTTGACGGCGTTTTCGCGGGTATTCAGCGAAGTTGGGTCTTGCAAAATGGCGCTAGCCGGGACGCCCAGGGCTTCCACCAGTTTGGCCATATCGGCAGATTCAGGCGAACCGCCGCCCATCCAGTCAATCCGCCCGCCGCTGAGAATCACCAGTGGCGCTTTACCCTGCTTATAGAGCTGCGCTGCATGGATCGGTCGGTCGCCCGCTTCGGTTACGTCAATCCAGGGGCGCGGCGGAAACTGCGGGCGAATGCCGCCGCCTAGCACCACAATTGCCCCCGCGTTGGGCAGATCTGTCGGGACATACTGCCGCTCTAGCGAGTAGGTGAGCTGACGAGCCACCGCGCCATTGCCGCCCAGCAGCAGCGCCAGCAAAGCCAGCGTAATATAGCCCGCCGTCCAGCGCGGTCGCTTCCAGACTGAGAACAGCGCCAGCAGCAGCATCACGCAGGCAAAGCCCAGCGGATAGACGAACAGCGGCAGCAGCTTTGATAAAAATAGTGACATCTCTTGCGCCAAACTCGACTCAATCCTCTACTACAATGAATTCTGCATTAAATTCAGCATTTGTTTAGAGGAATCGCATGAAGGGAGACCAAACCGCAAGCGCCGACAGCTTTTCGCCCGACCAAGGCACAATTGGCAAGGTCGTGCGGTATATCGAAGATCTGGTTCCCAAATATTCGCGGGTGGGCGACTCGGTGTTTTTTAGCAACGATCAGTTTCCCTGGTCATATCAGCTGGAGGCCAACTGGCAGGTGATTCGCCAGGAGCTAGATCAGGTGATGCCCTATGCCGAGTCGCTGCCCAACTTTCAGGATATTTCGCCCCGCCAGGGCAACATTGCCGACGACGACCGCTGGAAGACTTTCTTTTTCTGCGCCTTTGGCTATCGCTCGCAGGCCAACTGCGAGCGCTGCCCCGAAACCGTGAAGCTGCTGGATCAAATTCCGGGGCTGAAGGTGGCTTTTTTCTCAATTCTGGCTCCCGGCAAGCATATTCCGCCGCATCGGGGCAAGCATAAGGGGATCATTCGCTATCACCTAGCCTTGAAAGTGCCGCAGCCTGCGGAGAACTGCCGCATCCGCGTAGCCAACCAGATCAAATACTGGCAGGAAGGCCAGAGCCTGATTTTTGACGACACCTTTGAGCATGAAGTCTGGAATGACACCGACGACTACCGCGTCGTGCTGTTTTTAGATATTGCGCGGCCACTGCGGTTTCCGCTCTCGGCGCTCAACTGGACAGTCAATTCGCTGGTCGGCATCTCGCCAATTGTGCAGATAGCTAAAGGCAATCATGAGAGCTGGGAAAAGCAATTTGAGAAATTGCTGAAATAGGCCAGAAATAACCCCAAAGCTAACCAACTGGAGGATTTCTGGGCAAATTGCCTGCTCTAGAGTTAGCTTAGAGTCCTAAATCTTCAGCTTCTCCCATTGTCATGACTACGTTTGATTCGTCCTGTCCTGCTGAATCGGCGCAGGCGGTGGCATTCCCGACTGTCGATCGCGTTTCCTGCCAGAGTTTAACCGCCCGCCAGTTTGCCGAACGCTATCAGCGCCGGGGCATCCCGGTTGTGATTACCAATTTGCTCGCGGCTGATCCAGGCTGGGATCTAGACTATCTGGCGCAGCATCTGGGCAACCAGAAGTTCTTATTGCGCTACTACGGCAGAGATCGCTACGACCAAGACAAGCGCGACTGGACGAGCGTTGGCAGCGGCGTGCAAACCCAAAGCCAGCGGTTTTGCGACTATGCCGAGCTAATCCGCAGTGGCGAGGCGCATCAGCAGGATATTTATCTGGGCAAATGCTCACTGCAAGCCACGCCGCTCGCCCAGAGTGACGCCGCACAAACTCTGAGTCACCAGCTCAAAAATCTGGGGCTAGAGCAGCCCGCTAGCAGCCTCAACCTCTGGATTGGCAGCGGCCATACTGAATGCCTGCATTACGACGTGATGGACGGGACGCTGATTCAGCTGCATGGCTCGAAGCAAATCGTCCTGTTTCCGCCCAGCCAAACGGCCAATCTTTACCCCTACCCGGTTTATGCCCATCTGCGCCACGGCCTGAAGCTGCGCTCCTGGTTCAGCCAGGTTTATCCCAACCGTCCGGACTTCCAGGCATTTCCCAGACTCCAGATTGCGTCTCAACACCGGCATGACGTGACGCTCCATCCAGGTGAATTGCTCTATATTCCGGCAGGCTGGTGGCACGAAGTCACCGCCATCGGCGAAGATATGGTTTGTTCAGTCAATCGCTTCTGGCACGTCTATCCCACGCTGCGCGCCTGGTTTTTGTGGAATCGCTGGCGGGTTTACTTCGGCACGCTCTGCGCCATGCCCAAAACCCTCATGCAGCTGGTTTTGGCGCTGTTTAGCCGGGATCGGCAGCAGAAACTCAAAGAAATCCGCCAAATGCTCTAGCTCTTTATCAGTATTTTTTGTGCAAGGCTTTCTCAACTTAAATAAGCCGTCTGGCTTCACCTCGCATGACTGCGTGGCCAAGCTCCGCAAGCTGCTGCGCCTGAAGCGAATTGGGCATGGCGGCACGCTTGATCCGGCGGCGACTGGGGTGCTGCCCATGGCGCTGGGCAAGGCCACAAGGCTGCTGCAATACCTGTCGCACGAAAAAGCCTACCGCGCCAGAATTCGGTTTGGCATGACTACCAGCACCGACGATCTAGAAGGCGAGATTTTGACCCAAAGCGCAGCGGCTGGCCTGACGCTGGTGCAGGTACAGCAGGCTCTGCCGCAGTTTGTTGGCAAGATTGATCAAATTCCGCCTAGCTACAGCGCCATTCAGGTCGGCGGCAAGCGGCTCTATGAGCTGGCCAGAGCTGGGCAGCTGGTGGAAGCGCCGCTGCGCCAGGTGGAGGTGCAGCAAATTGAAATCCTCGACTGGCATCCCGGCGAATTTCCAGAGCTGGAGGTGGAAATCACCTGCGGCGGCGGCACTTACATTCGCTCGATTGCCCGTGACTTGGGCGCGGCGCTAGAAACAGGCGGTACGCTGGCTGGACTGGTGCGGACGCAGAGCAGCGGCTTTCAGCTGGCCGAGAGCTTGACCCTAGAAGCATTGGCCGAGCAGCTTGAAGCCAACTGTTTTGCGCCGATTCCACCCACCGCTGCCCTGCCGCACCTGCCCATCGTCAAGATCTCAGAGGCGCTGACGCTGCGGTGGCGACAGGGGCAGCGCCTCTGCTGGCCAGATTTGGCTGAAGCCAACCCGCAGATTGACTTCGAGCAGCTCTGCCAAACGCCCTGCCAGGTTGAACGCAGCGACGGCGAATATCTGGGTATTGGGCAGGCTGCGAGTTTAGAAACGGGCAAGATCCTGATTCCAAAACTCGTCTGGGACTAGGTTGGCTCATTGCGATGCCCGTCGGGCAGAATGGTCGGCTGGGCATAGATTGCTGCGTCCAGGCTAACAGTCGCCCGAAACAGATTGGCCTGCCGCAGCTTGGCTCCAGCCAGCTTGGCTGGCTTTAGAAAGAAAATTTAAAGACGGCTAAAGGCGCGATGGGATCTGGCTCTGCCGCTGCTGAGACTAACCCAGGCCAAGCCTTCTTGCGTTCCCACCCAAGTTTTGTTGCCGGTATTGGTCGAGACAGAGAGCACGCTGCCTGAGGGCAGTCCCGGAATCTCGTTCACCACCGCGCCATTATAGCGATTGAGCACATAGAGGCCGTTCTCTGTGCCCACCCAAAGAAAGCCGAGTGGGTCGAATTGCAACGCCGTAACGCTTCTGCCGCGCATGGGCGTGACCGAACGCAGTGTATCGCCCGATTTAGGATCAATCACCAGCAGCCGACTAGCTGTACCCGCCCAGAGCTTGCCGTTGGGATCTAGCGCCAGATCCTGCACCGCGCCGCCCTGCAAATTCTCGACTTGATCCATGATGTAGGCGCTAGCCGTATTCACCTTCACCAGCCCGGTTGAAGTGCCCACCCAAAGATTGCCGTCGGCATCTAGCGCCAGGGCATTAGCGCTCTCTCCGGGCAGCGCCTGTAGCGTGGTCATCAGCAAACCTTCGTCGGGGCTGATCAGCGCCAAGCCTTTATCTGTGCCCACCCAGAGGTAGCCTCGGCGGTCAATCAGCAGCGACAGCACTTTATTAGAAGGAAGCGAGAAGTTTTGGGCGGTAATTTCGTTGCTGCGCGGATCGACTCGCTGGAGTCCCATGTAAGTGCCCACCCAGACTCTGCCCACGCGGTCTTTAGCCATGCTGCCAATAATCTGATTTGGCAGCGGCACCCGCTCAATAATTCTGCCGGTGTTGGG
>CASBQH010000134.1 GCA_949127695.1 Synechococcales cyanobacterium PMM_0073 | reverse complement strand
CTGGTTTCTCGATCCGCTGCCTGCTGATGCTCGCAACCAAATTCTGCCGCCAATTTTGGCCGCTTGGCAGCGACTACAAGCCCTGCGAATCCCGATTGTCGGCTACCTCAGCGCTGCCCGCAGCGCCGAGTCAATGAACTTTCTGCGCCTGCAAAGCTGCACCTATCTTGCGCCCGACTGCCAGACGCACTGCGCGGGGCAATATCCCGGCCAGAGTGACATGGCTCCCTGTCAGGTATTTTCGCCGCTGCGCGATACGGCGCTTTGGGGGCTGCTGCTGGAGCCGGGACAGCGGGGGGCAATCTGGCGCAGCTCGGCCAAAATTTTGGAAAACTACGGCGAGCAGCATATCTATTTTTGCTATGTGAATATGGGGTCAGAAATCGCCCGCGTCGAGTTTCCCGGCTGGGTTGCAACTGATGCTGAGCTGTTGAATAGCGCTCTCAGCCTGACGCTCACCCAGGTGCAAAAAGGCTACGGCTACCCGGTGGCGCTGGCCGAAGCGCATAATCAGGCGGTGGTCAAAGGCGGCGACCGCGCTCGGTTTTTTGGCCTACTAGAGCAGCAGATGATCCGAGCGGGCTTGAGAAATATTGGCACTTCTTACAAAGAAGCCCGTAAGCGTGGCAGCATTGCTTGAGGTTGATGCCGCCTGATGTCGATCCCGAACAGTCATCTTATAATCAATGAACAAGGGCGCTCTGATGCACCCTGACTCAAGTTTATTCATCATGATTCGCTTAGGGTTAAGCCCATGACTTCATACGCCACGACTGCCAGAGCCGATTTGAGCGAGCTGAGACGACTCAAGAGCCTGCTGCCACCCGAACTCAAAAGCTGGGTGACGATTGAAGCTTCCACCGCCGTCAATCCGCCGCTGATCACTTGCGAAGAAATTGGCCGCGACCAGGTAGAAGTGCAGGTGGACTTGGCCAAGTGGGACGCCCTGGCGCTCGATCAGCGTAACCTGATGTTTTGGCATGAGGTGGCGCGCATCCAGCAAGACACCATCCCGCGCGACGGCTGGGAAATGGCGGCCTTGGCAATTGGCTTGGGCGGCGCAGTGGGCGAACTCTGGGTGCAGGATGGCCTGCTGCTAATTTTGGCCATGATTCTCTGCGGCGTATCCGGCTGGCGGCTCTACCAGCGCAATGCGGGCGAAAAAACCCTGCGCGAGTCGATCGACGCAGACGAAAAGGCGATTGCGCTAGCCACGCGGTTTGGCTATACGCTGCCCAACGCCTACAAGAGCCTCGGCAGCGTGTTGAAAATTATGATTGAACAGTCGGCTAAGAAAAAGCAGCGCAAGCGCTATGAGGCGCGGCTGGATGCGCTGAAGAAGAGCGCCGCTAAAGCCAAAGCCCAGGTGAAAGCCGAACGTTCAGATATGCTGTAAGCTGCGTGAGACTCGATGTTCGCGCCTACGCCCGCCCGTTCAAAACGCCGCTGCAAACCCACCACGGTAGCTGGTCGGTGCGGCGGGGTTTAATTTTGCGGCTCGAATCTGAAGCAGGCATTAGCTGGGGCGAAGTCGTGCCGATCGCCGCCTTTGGCACAGAAAGCTACGCATCAGCGCTGGCCTTTTGTCAGGCACTCCCAGAACAAATCACGCGAACCGAAATTCAGCAGGTTCCGGCGACGCATCCCGCTTGTCAGTTTGGGCTGGAGGCAGCTTGGGAAACGGCGCAGAGATCCCCCCTAGCCCCCCTTAAAGAAGGGGGGAACCGAACCGAGTGTGGAGCTTCTCTCTGTTCTGAAGTCCCCCTTTTTAAGGGGGATTTAGGGGGATCTCTTCCCGCCAGCATCTTGCTCCCCACTGGCAAAGCAGCACTTAACAGTCCATTACTATTCAGCAACCAGCCCCGCACCTACAAATGGAAAATTGGCGTGGCTCCCATTCAGCAAGAGCTAGCAGTTTTTGAGGAGCTAGTTGGCCTGCTGCCTGCTGGAGCAAAGCTACGGCTCGATGCAAACGGCGGGCTAAGCTGGCAGAATGCCTGTAGCTGGCTGCAACTCTGCGACGGCTATGGCATTGAGTTTTTGGAGCAGCCGCTGCCGCCTGATGAACTGGCGCTGATGCTAAAGCTGAGTCAGCGCTATAGTACGCCAATTGCGCTAGATGAATCGGTGACGAGTCTGGCGCAGCTGAAAGCCTGTCATGCTCAGGGCTGGCGCGGTTTGTATGTGACCAAAGCGCCGCTGGCTGGCTCGCCTGTTGCACTGCGAGAATTCTGCCAAGCTCAGGCGCTGGATTTAGTCTGGTCGTCAGTGTTTGAAACCAACGTAGCGCGGCAGTATATCGAGAATTGCTTAATCAAAGCGCTGCCTGCTGTCGATCGGGCTGTCGGCTTTGGAATTGATCACTGGTTTACTGACGGCTGGGAGCGATATAGTCCTGAGCAGATTTGGCAGCGACTAAACCCGATGGAATCCCTTCAGCATGAAGCGGGCGCGATCGGGGCTTTTGGGATTGACCACTAGCCGCTGCATTTTTGGATCGATCAGCAGATCCATTGCTTCTAGCGGAATCACGCCAATCAGCACTTCGGTTTCTTGAGATGAAACCAGCGCCTCGACTACTGCTCGTCGATTGGCAAAGCGAATTTCAATTGGCCCCGCCAAATCAAACGAAACTACCGAGCCATCTGCGAGTTCGGCGTCTCCCTCGCCCAAAATCGACAGCCCCAACTGCTCGCGTACCGAAGGCGGAATTGACATCAGGGTTGCGCCGCTGTCTACCAACGCCGTCACGCTGACTCGGCGCACCTGATCGTCCGTCATCAGACCGCGCCGCACTAGCTCCAAATCAACGCTATTGATTAGCTCAATTTCTGCGTAGGTTAACCCCATGTTCTCTCCTGCTGCTTAGCCCAATCTTAGCGCGGGTTGTAGAGCGTCCCTGGATCTGAGACGATAGAAGCCTTGACGCAGCTCCGCTTGATGACACCTTTCACAGCGCTCCAAAATTGCCACGCCGATTGGTTCATAGGTCACGCTGAGTTGCTGGCACTGACGCAGCAGCGATTAGCTGAGCTGTCGCAGTTCAAATCACCGCCAAATATTTGCCTAGCCGAAACTGAGCCAATTGCTTTTTTGGCAGGCTTGATTGCCGCCTGTGAGCTGGGCTGTCCGCTGTTTCTCTGCAATCCCAACTGGGCTGTAGCTGAATGGCAGCAGGTCGTTGAATTGGCCTGTCCCGATTTGGTCTGGGGCAAAAGCCCGGTGCCTCAGTCGCAGCATAAATCTCAGGCTCAGCCGGGTTGGATCATGATTCCAACAGGCGGTTCTTCAGGCCAAATTCGCTTTGCGGTGCATACTTGGCAGACGCTGATGGCTGCTGTAGAAGGCTTTCAGGCTTATTTTCAGGTCGAGCAGATTCACTCCTGCTGCCTGCTGCCGCTTTATCACGTCAGCGGTTTAATGCAGGCTTTGCGCTCACTCACCACAGGCGGCAATTTAGCGTTGCTGTCGATTCAACAGCTAACGCAGTTTGAGCCAGCGCAATATTTTCTATCGCTAGTGCCGACGCAGCTTCAGCGACTCATGCCCGCAGCAGAGCAACTCAGCCGATTTCGGACTGTGTTTTTGGGTGGCGCACCCGCTTGGCCAGAACTGTTGAATCAAGCTAGAGCGCAAAAAATCCCGCTGGCTCCTACTTACGGCATGACCGAAACAGCCGCTCAAGTTGCGACGCTGAAGCCTGCCGATTTTTTGCAAGGGCAAACGGGCTGCGGTCAGGTTTTGCCCCATGCCCAGATTAAAATTAGCCAGCTAGATGCAGCAGAAACTGGCGCTCTGATCGTGCGCTCAAAGTCTTTGATGCTGGGTTATTTCCCAGTTTTAGAACGCTTAAATAAACTTCAAACCGATGATTTGGGATATTTTGATCAGCGAAATAGCTTGCATATTGTGGGACGTAGTAGCCAAAAGATTATTACTGGCGGCGAGAATGTGTTTCCGACTGAAGTTGAAGCCGCAATTCGTGCGACAGGGTTAGTTGGCGATGTCGCCGTTTTGGGAATGCCCGATCAGACCTGGGGAGAAGTTGTGGTAGCAGTTTGTGTAAATAGCAGCGCCTCTCCAGCCGTCTTAAAAACGGCGTTAAAGCCTTGCTTGAGCGCCTACAAACTGCCCAAACGCTGGCTGAGTATTGATCAAATTCCCCGCAACGCGCAGGGAAAAGTGAATCTCGCTCAGCTCAGGCAGTTCGCATCTGGTCAAACTCATATTCCTCCTCAGCCACCAAAACCGTTGGCTGATGCCGAACCGGAAAGGCCATTGAGTTGGCAATAAAGCATACTTCATGCGCCTCATGGTGCAGATTTTGGGCTTTCTCCAGACTGTCGCCCAGCTCGATTGTGACTCTGGGATTGAGCACAACTTCGGTAAAGCAGACTTTGCCTTGCTGATTGGTCATCTGCCCTTCGGCTTCGTCTACATAGGAAACTACTCGAATGCCAGACTGAGCGCAAAGCGCCAGATAGCTCAGCATATGGCAGGCCGAAAGTGACGAAACTAACAGATCCTCTGGGTTATGCAGCGACGGATTGCCGCGAAAGCAAGGATCGGCGGAACCGACAATGCAAAGCTTGCCGTCGATGGCCACAATATATTCACGCGAATAGGCTTCATAAGAAGTGGTGGCTCCTTTACTTGCGCCTGTCCAAATGGTCGTTGCTCGATAGTGATGTTCTGCGGTCATTTGCGGTTGCCTCTATCATCCAGTAGTGCAAATGGACGCTTAAGTATATGAGATTTTTGTAGAAGTCAATCCCCAGATGCGTAAAGTTTTTAAATTGCTACCGCTATATATAGGAGGGGAAGAAGATTTGGTCAGTTAGATGGCCAACTCTGCTGAGCCAGCGGAGCGCACGCTTTTTAAGTGCGGCGACATGCAGTATCACTGTGCCTTGTTGGAGCGCTTGGTTCTGAAGGTAAATTTCTAAACCAGAAGCGAGGGATTTGCGTTCTTCGCTTTTTTGGGTTTGCGGCGCTCCGGCCTAATCGCCCGCGACTCTAGCGTAAGCTCAGGAATTTCCTCCAGCTCAGCTTCCTCCAGCCGATACTGCTCACAGACTAAGCTCAGCCGCAGCCCCGTCCCGGCCACCGCACAAATTGAATGGGTCAAATCGCCCTGAAACAGCACCAGCAGATTCGGCTGAGGCCGCAGCTTGCCCACCTGCCGCTGACGCGATTGCAGCAGCAGCTCGCCGCCGACTAGATCCGCCGGAACCGCTACATAGAGCACGCTCACCATAGCGGGCGGCTCAATCGTTTTGCAATAGGAGCGCAGCGAGCGGTCGATATGCGGATCAACCCGCGAGCCAGCCTGAAGCAGCAGCGGATTCAGATAAAAGGCGTTGCAGTCAGGCTGGAGCGCTTTTTCCAAATAAGGCTGAAACTAGGGAAACTGCTGCGCCACTTCCGCCAAATGCGAGCGCCGAAACACGACCGAAAAGCCTTTCGTGCCGACAAAATCGCGGTTGAGGTTATTCACCGCAAAATAAGGACAAGCCAAAATCTGCTGCTGCAATTTGCTCAGATATTTGGGCGAGAATTGATTCGGGAACTGCTGGTAATACATGAATTGGAATCTGGAGTCGCGTCGTCAAGTTCGGCAGGCGGCGGAGAGATAAACTGCATCATCTCAGCGCTACAAGGATGCTGAAACTCTAGTCGGTAGGCATGGAGCCAGTAGCCGCAGTCGCCCGGAACCGCCAATGGCTCAGCGTCAGGCCGTTTCGGCAGCCCGCCTGCGCCGTAGAGCGGATCGCCCAGCAGCGGATAGCCCACCGCAGCCAGGTGAATCCGAATCTGGTGCGGTCGTCCGGTGAGAATCGTCACCTCAAGCAAGGTCGCCTCAGTTCGGCGCTGTAACACCCGGCAGTCGCTCTGGGCAAACTGGCCGTCTGGCGTTGCGGCATAGAGCAGCCCCAACCCAGGATAAGGGATTTTGCCAATCGGCTGCTGCACCGTGAAGCGCTCCGGCAGGTCGCCTGCGCCCACCAGCGCCCGATAGACCTTACGAATCTGCCGCTGCCGCATCTGCTGACTCAAGCCGCTTCTGGCCTGAGCCGAACGCGCCAGCAGCATCAGTCCCGAAGTGCCGCGCCCCAGACGGTGAATCGGCAGCGGCGTTTCAGTTGGGTAAAGCTGCGCCAGTTGACCCAGCAGCGTATGCTCCAAAAAGCCACCTCCCGGCAAAACTGGCAGTCCGCTGGGCTTGGCAATCACCAGCAAATCTGCAT
>CASBQH010000133.1 GCA_949127695.1 Synechococcales cyanobacterium PMM_0073 | reverse complement strand
GTTCAATCCCCATTTTTAGCGTCATTGCCGAGCTGGGGCAAGAACCGCAGGCTCCCTGCAACCGCAGCTTGACAATCGGCCCATCAATTTCGACTAGCTCGACGTTGCCACCATCTGACATTAAATAGGGGCGCAGATCGTCTAAGACTTTTTCAACGTTATCGTTGGTCAATGCCAATGCTTCCATCGTTCGTCTCCTGAATTGAGAATTTAATTAAATCAGCTTAAATCTAGACTAGAGCAGGCTGGAGCAGCTTAATGTTCGAGAAGCTGAAATCAGAGACCATAGGCTGGCCTGCTTCAATTGCTCGAATCACCCGGCTGGTCAAAATCTGGTAGTCGCCGACTGGCTCATAGATATCTTCGTAGTCTTGCTCGCCTTTGATCTCGCCAGTTTGAGGATCGCGGTAGACCGAGTGATATCGGTGCGACAGATAGCCCGCGCCCGTATCGTGACTGCTCTGGGTGTCAATCGTAACGACAATGCCATGAATATGCCGATGCACCATGCAGACTTCGTTGCTGCGGATTTTGTAGCGATCGCCTTCTGACTTACCGCCGACGATAATTTCGACTGCACCGCTCTCGTCGGTTTCGCCCAGGCTAAAGGTGTTTTTGCCATGCGTTTCGTCAAAGCTGCGGCGAATGCGGTGAATTGCCACCTCAAACAGCTGGCCTTTAATCGCCTTCAGCGCCGCCTCATCGGCAACTTCCATCACCTCAGCGCTCAAATCGGGGTTGACCCGCACCTCGCCGCGATAGGTTTGGTCGCCAGTTTTGAACTGCACGTCAGCGCTGTAGCCTGGAAAGCTCTTGTTCCAGGTATAGCGATTCTCATAGGCAGACTGCATTAACTGGCGAGCTTCTGTAGATTCTGTCATCGTCGTCGGGTTCTCTCCTGGTTACTTCTCTAGTTTAGTGCCTATGGTTTAGGATCTGAAGCCAGCCTCCAGCATTGGCAAAAACCAGGCGGCCAGAATACCGCCCAAAAAGCCAAACAGATGCGCCTCCCAGGAAATGCCAAACTGCTTGGGGAAAATACCGGGCAGCAGATTCCAGTAAAAAACGCCGACTGTGGCCGACAGCAGCAGCGCCAGCGGGTTGCGATCAAATAAACTGCCAAACAGCAAAAAGCCCAGATAGCCGAAAATCACGCCGCTCGCGCCAAGATGCACGATTTCCACCGCAGCCAGTCGCTCCGGGGCAAGCTGATACTGCCCGCGTCCAAACAGCCAGACGCCCAGGCCGCTCGTGAGCATGACGATAATCGACACTGCCCAAAACACCGCCTGCCCCCGCAGCAGCAGCAGCCAGCCCAGCGCCACAAAGCTCATCGAATTGCCAAACAGATGCTGAAGATCGCCATGCAGCAGCGGGCTAAACAGAATGCCCAGCAGCCCCACCAGCGTCCGGGGACGAATGCCAAGCCAGTGCATCGCCCGTTTCAGCACCAGCCAGTTCAGGGCGTTTAACCCCCAAGTGAGCACCAAAATATCGTGCAAAACCGCAAACCGCGCCTGCCAGTCTTCCGCCATCAGCCGCCCATACTCCAGACCCGATCTGCCGCTATTTTGCCTTATTTTTGAGCCTTATTTTCGGCCTG
The DNA here is from genome assembly GCA_949127695.1 of Synechococcales cyanobacterium PMM_0073. Classification (GTDB taxonomy): domain Bacteria; phylum Cyanobacteriota; class Cyanobacteriia; order Elainellales; family Elainellaceae; genus Elainella. The sequence continues at coordinate 3,283 of CASBQH010000133.1, read as the reverse complement.
CTGTCTGAGCTGGAGCACTTTGGGATCATCAGGTCGCAGCTGATTAGCCTTGGCCAGCGCCGTCAGCGCCGCGTCATATCGCTGAAGGTTGAGCAGCGCTTCGCCTTTGGTAATCCAGGCTTCGGCAGAGTCTCGATCTAGCTGAATGCCGCGATCAAGCGCCACCAGCGCCTCGGCTGAGCGCCCCAACGCCTGGAGCGCTACCCCTCGTTTCACCCAGCCCGGAGCAAAATTGGGGCTGTTGGCCGTCACATCTTCATAGAGCTTCAGCGCGTCGTAGGGTCGCTTTTGCAGCATTCGGGCATTGCCCTGACTCCAGAGCGCCTCCGGGTAGTCAGGCTGATAGGCCAGCGCGTCACTGCAAGAGACCAGCGCATCTTCGGGGCGCTGGAGCTGATTAAACAGTTCACAGCGGCCAGCATAAGCCTCAGCCGCATTTGGCTTGAGTTGAATCGCTTGGCCATAGGCTTTGATTGCCCGGTCATATTGCTGCTGCTGTTGCAAAATTCTGGCCTGCGCCACCAGCAGAGCCGCATCAGGCTGAAGTTTTATTGCCTGAGCGTAGGCTTCTAGAGCGTCGTCATAGCGCTTCTGCCGCTCAAAGCTTTGGGCTTGAGTCACCAGCGAGGCCACCTGCTGCTCTGGGGAGGCGTTTTTGTCAGGGGTAATTAGCGCTGTCGCAGATTTGTCAGCTTTGGGCTGATTGAGGCTATTGCGCGGCAGCATAGTCTGCGCCAGCAGCAAGACCAGCCCCGCAGAGAGCAGCCCGACAATCGACCAGGGATGCAGGACGCGCCGCCAGCTTGATCGGGTTGGATGAGTCGTATCGCCATCTAGGCGGTAATGTCGCCCGACTGCTTGAGTCAGCCCGGTTCTGCCCGTCCGACCCTGAGTTCCAGACTGCCAGACTGCTGTAGAGACAGGTTCACCGTCGGGCTGCCCAACGCCGCGCCCTCGGCTATATTCCATGTTGCCTTTGGCGAGCTGGTCGCTAAAGCTGGTCGCAGTTTCCATCTGGTGATTGGTGTAAGCCTGCGGGCTGGTGGCGGATTGAATGGCCGTGCTAGTTGGGCTGCTCTGGCGGGCGGTTTCGGGTAGGGGCTGGTGATCAGCCGGATCTTCAGTCATTTGGGCGGGCAATGCCTCAAGCGCCATTAGCGCCTCTGTCGCATCGGCATAGCGCTGGCGGAAGTCGTAGCGCACCATTCGATCAATGATGGCAATTAGCTCAGGTTCTACGGTCGAATTTGGGCTGATACAGTCATGCCAAGCAATTTCACCCTGCGGATCTTCATCAATATGGCGAGGGTGAATGCCGGTTAGCATTTGAATCGCCAGCACGCCCACCGCATAGAGATCGCTGCAAAATTTGGGTTTGCCCGCCAGCTGCTCGTTGGGCATATAGCCCTGTGTGCCAATCGAAATTGTAATGTTGGTCAGCCCGGTTTCTAGATCAAAGTTGGGCGTGCTCACCTGCTTGACCGCACCAAAATCAATCACGACAATTTTGCGATCCTGCCTGCGGCGAATCAGATTAGAGGGCTTTAGGTCACGGTGAATCACCTGCTGCTGATGCACAAAGGTCAGCACCTGCAAAATATCTTTGATCAATAGCACGACTCGACCCTGCGACCAAGGCTTGCCGTCAGCCAGCTCGCGGGTGAGCGGATCGCCTTCTACAAATTCCTGAGCTAGATAAAACTCCTGGTTCTCTTCAAAGTGAGCCAGCAGGCGCGGAATCTGGTCATGGCTACCCAGCTGATAGAGCACCTGTGCCTCAATGTCAAAGCAGCGGCGAGCCATCTGTAGCGTCTCTTCGCTCTTGCTCTGGGGTCTGAGGTGCTTAATCACACAGCGAGGATGGCCGGGTAGATGTAGATCTTCGGCCAAAAACGTGCGGCCAAATCCGCCAACGCCGAGCTGACTCAGCAGTTTATAACGTCCCCCCAAGGGCTTGTCTGGGCTAGTCCGGGGCATAGAGCGGCTCATGATTGAAGGGGTCTAGTCAAAATTTTAGCTACAGGGAGCTTGAGAGCGCTTTGAAGGAGCTGGAGGGAGAGCAGTGAAGATCGCAGAATGCAGGCAGTCTGAGGCTGCTAGATCACATTGGCACCCACTCAAATCAACGCTTGAAGCGGTTCTAGCCGCAGATACAGAATTTATACGGTTCTCAAGGTCGCTTTGGTTCTGACAAAAATTGCCAAGAAGATTGCCAAAGCGCTATCCAAACTCTACACCGTTCGCCTGCCGCAGACTAGGGTCTGAGCCGCATTCAGGCTAGAACCTTTTATACCTCATTCTATTGACTGATGCTAGTTTATACGGGATGGAGATTAGTCCTGGCTGAAATTGACGAAAGCTGAGCAGCCTTTGATAAAATCCGCCAGTTCACTTTCCAGTTCACTTTGCAGGCAGTTCCACAAGAGTTCCGGTTAAAAATAATTTTTATGGGTGTCTCTCGCTCAGCAGATCAAGTTTGGGTCAGGCGGGCTGAGGCGATAAACTGAGCAGATAGTTTCAGCAATGGACACACTCGCAGTTCGAGTGGCTTCTCAAGGCTTGCCATGTTCAACTCTCAATTTCGAGTCTTAGCGCACTTGACTTCTGGCCTAAAGCTTAGCTTGCTGGGGCTAGCCGTCTGTTTGATTCTGGGGCTAGCTCAGCCTGCCCATGCTGCCGACTGTACGCTGACGGCCATTGTCTGGGAGGGCTATACCGACGAGTCGTTTGCCCAGCCGTTTGAGCAACAGACGGGCTGTCGGATCAAAGCTACCTATGCCGGATCGAGCGACGAAATGTTTGCCAAGTTCCGAGCGGGCGGCGGCAAAACCTATGACCTAGTTTCGGCTTCAGGCGACATTACCGAGCGCTTGGCCAAAGCTGGCTTGGTCAGCCCCATTGACACCGACAAGCTGCAAAACTACAGCGCGATCTTCAGCTCATTTCAGGGCGGCAAGTGGAATACGTTTGACGGCCAGCCCTATGGCGTTACTTTTGCCTGGGGGCCAAATGTGCTGGTCTACAACCGCGATGCCGTCGAGCCGCCGCCGACTTCCTGGCAGGTGCTGGCCGATCCCGCCTATGCAGGCAAAATCTCGCTGCCCGATAACCCGATGACAATTGCAGACGTGGCGCTCTGGCTGGGCAAGCCTGATCCCTATGACCTGAGCACCGCTGACTTAGCCGAAGTCAAGCAAACTTTGCTAGAGCTACGCCCCAACATTCGCAAGTTTTGGACGACCGCAGGCGAATTGGCCAACCTGTTTCAGTCGGGCGAAATTGT
>CASBQH010000132.1 GCA_949127695.1 Synechococcales cyanobacterium PMM_0073 | reverse complement strand
GGTAGAGCAACGAGCCCACAATCACCAGCCAGCGATATTTAGATTCGCGAATTAGCTTGCGATACCAGCCCATAAAACCATTCGTTTGATTAGCCATTGTTCTGTGCTTTTTGCGTGAGTTGCTTACTTTCCTATTGTTACAGGCGACTCTCTGCCTTGGCATACCTCCCTTATGCAGAGATCCGAATCAGTTTTAGGGGAGAGAACCGATAAGCTGTTTTACCTAAGCCGTTTTACCCAAATAGCCCCGACGCGCCAGCAGCGCCGTCCCGTAAGCGGCCTCAGTCTGGACAGAGGGCTGCACGGGTACTTGCAGCAGACGGGCACGAATGGCTGTCCAAGCTGGGTTTTGTGCGCCTCCTCCGGCGCTGTAAACCTGCCTCAGCGGTGCAGCGCCCAAGGCTTGCAGCAGTCGATAGCCCTCGGCCTCAATCCGCGCCATGCTCTCCAGCAGCCCATGCAGAAATTCGAGCCGCTGAGGTCGAGGCATGAGGCGGGGCACTAAAGCTGGATCGTTAATTGGGAAGCGCTCTCCGGGCTGGAGCAGCGGGTAATAGTCGAGCGGGCTAGCCACCAGCGGCTGGATTTGCTGGCTGAGAGCCGCTAGCTCTGCTGCGCTAAAAAACTGCCGCAGCACGGCTCCGCCTGTGTTTGAAGCGCCGCCCACTAGCCACAAATCGCCCAGGCGATGGCTGTAGATGCCGTAGCGGGCGTCTTCTATGGGCTGCTGGCTCAAGAGCTTTAGCACCAGCGTTGAGCCGAGCGAAGTCACCGCTTCACCGGGCTGAGCGACGCCGCTGGCCAAAACCGCTGCGATGCTGTCAGTGGTTCCGGCGCAGATCTGGCAGTCAGTCGGAATTTGCCACTGAGCCGCCAGTTCAGGGCGCAGCGGTGCAACTGGACTGCCCGGAGCCAGCACTTCTGGCAAATCAAACGGCAGCTTGAGGTCGAGCAGCCAGCCGGGATACTGCAATTGCTGGGGGTCATAGCCCAGCTTTAGGGCGTTGTGATAGTCGCTGATGCCCAGCTTGCCATGTAGCAACCAGCTCAGCCAGTCGGCCTGATGCAGAAAATAGCCTGCGCGCCGCCCCTGCTGCTGCCACCAGAACAGCTTCGCCAAGCTTGAGGTGGCGCTCGCCACCGGATGCTGAGCGGGCGCGATTGCCTTCACCTGCTCCAGCACCGTCACCGCTCGACTGTCGTTGTACAGAATTGGCTCGGTCAATGGCTGTCCCTGGGCGTCACAAATCAGCACTGTCCCAGAAGTGCCGTTAATCGCCATTGCGCCAAGCTGCTGACGGAGTGCCAGCGGAATCTGCTCTAGCAAACTCCAGAGCGCCTGCTGCCACTCGACTGCTGACTGCTGGCTGAGATCGGCTCTGGCGGTCGCCTGAAGCTGCCCTGCTGCGTTGATGACCGCAGCTCTTGCGCCCGATGTGCCAAAGTCGAGGCCGAGAAAGCAGCAGGACATAGGCGGCTCTAGAGGGGTTCAAGATCAAAAAAGGGCATGGCTCACCATGCCCAGAATTTAGGATTAGCTTGAGCCTATTTGTTGGGCTGAGGCGTCATCCGCAGATAGGGCTTCAGCTCAGTCAAGCCTTTGGGAAACTTCTGCTTCGCTTCTTCAGTCGGAATGGAAGGCACCACCACGCAGTCTTCGCCATCTTTCCAGTCTGCGGGAGTGGCAACGCTGTAGTTATCGGTGAGCTGGAGCGAATCAATCACGCGCAGAATTTCGTCAAAGTTACGTCCAGTGCTGGGCGGATAGGTGAGTGAGAGGCGCAGCTTTTTCTGCGGGTCAATCACAAACACCGTCCGCACCGTCAGCTTGGCGTTGGCGTTGGGGTGGATCATGTCATAGAGATCTGACACTTTTTTGTCGGGGTCAGCCAAAACCGGGTAGTTGAGCTTGGAGCCTTGCGTCTCTTCAATATCGCCCAGCCAGCCGTTGTGCGAATCAACATCATCGACGCTGAGCGCAATTACCTTGACATTTCGCTTATCAAATTCGGGCTTGAGCTTGGCCACAACGCCTAGCTCGGTAGTGCAGACGGGCGTAAAGTCGGCGGGGTGCGAGAACAGCACCACCCAGCTATCGCCTGCCCAATCGTAAAAGCTAATTTCACCCTCAGTCGAGGCTTGGGTGAAGTTGGGAACTGTGTCCCCTAATCGCAGTGATGCCATAGCTAAAAATCCCTGTCTGTTATTTCAACAACAATTTAGAACATTTGAGTGTGGTTTCATCATCTCACAAAACCACGGTTTTCCGCTCGGTCTTTAGCCCTATTTCAAGATTTGCTGACGTGACTGATCGCTAAATATTGCTAAACAGGGCTGAGCGCAGCTTCTCAAGCGTAGAGTCAGCCGGGTTGGTTGATCGCGACTGCTTAGAATTTATTTACTTTTTGTTTGAGTTTTGTGATCAACTTGTTTAGGTTTTGTGATTAAACTGCTGATTATTTGCGGAAACGTAACGGCAGCTTGCGAAGCATGAAGCCCTCGCCACAGCTCCATCAAGCTGCTTCAGAATGAGCTTATCGCTAGAATGAGCTTATCGCTTCTCTATAAAATCACGATGCTCCAAATCCTGCATCTGGCGCTCTATCAGCTGGTTCGGTTTTTGCACCAAATTTCGGTGCCGCTTTGCTTTAGTATCGCTTGGCTGTTGGTGGGTCTGATTGCCTGGAGTCTGTGGTCAGCGCTGCGCGATCTGACGGCTCAGGCGCAGCAGATGCACCGTATTCCCTGCGCCGACTGTCAGTTTTTTACAAATACGCACTTTTTAAAATGTCCAGTTCATCCCAGCAGCGCTCTATCCGCTGAGGCGATCAACTGCCCCGACTACCAGGCTAGCGGCTACCGCGCCCTTGAAGATTAATGCTGATCCAAAAGCTAGCCGACTGTCCAGAGTTTATGGCAGGCGATCAAACCCGGCTACGCGAATTGCTGCATCCAGATAAGCAGCCGCTCAACCTACGCTACAGCTTGGCTCATGCGCTGCTGCCAATTGGCCAAACCTCGCTGCCCCACAGACTCCAAACTTCAGAGGTTTACTACATTTTGAGCGGCACTGGAGAAATGCATATTGACGATGCCGCGCAGGTGATTCAACCCGGCGATACGGTCTATATTCCGCCGCAGGCCAGACAGTTTATTTGTAACATTGGCGATCAGCCGCTGGTTTTCCTCTGCATTGTCGATCCAGCCTGGAAGGCAGAGGATGAGTGGGTTGAGCAGCGGTGAATCCTGGTTTTTACTGAGAGCCGTTAAATTTACCGCCCAATTTATACTGAATGCCTGCCCAGCGCTGTAGCTCGCCCAGTGCTCTGCCCATATCTCGGCATGTATACAGAGTGACTGTATCTTAGGCTACAGAATAAAGTCTTAAGAATTGATGAAATCCTAACAAGAGTAGGTGATTGCTTTTTGGGCAGTCAGGCGGGGCTTGGGGCAAGGTGGCTACGGTGTTACATATGGTGTCGCAACTGTCTAGCTCGCAGCCTGAAGCCTTTTGAAGCTGCTGATGTATCAAGGCTGGTCGATTGGCCGCTTTGCATGGATCATTCGGCTTCGCCTTCGAGTAAGGGCATGTGTCTACAGCTTCCAAGGGTTAGGGCTTGGATGGTTTTTCAGACTTGAACTCTCTGCTCGCTGTATATATTTGGTACTTCGGCAAGCAGTTGGACTATTCAGCAATTTGCCTGCTACTGTACCCAAGTTGTTCGTCATTTTTTGAGGAAAGGTTTAAAGATGTCTCAGTCAATCCGAAGTAAGCAGAAGCGGGGGCAAGCGATTGAGCGGCCAAATCCAGCTTTTGCAACGCTGCAAAAGAAGCTGAAGAAGCTGGGCTATTTAGCGCCCGCATGGCAAGCCTGCATTCCGCTGGCGATTTTAATTGTGGGCGCAACTGCTCTGTCCGCTTCGGCGCAGACAACTCCAACGTTGGAGACAGTCTCGGCTGAAATGAAAGTCGGCCTCGACACCATGTGGGTGATGGTGGCGGCGATGCTGGTGTTCTTCATGAACGCTGGCTTCTGCATGTTGGAAACGGGCTTCTGCCGCCAGAAAACCGCCGTCAACGTGCTGACCAAAAACCTGATTGTGTTTGCCATGTCCACCATTGCCTTCTGGGTCTTGGGCTTTGGCCTGATGTTTGGCAACGGCAACGGCTTTTTTGGCAGCGAAGGGATGCTGCTGCTCTCTGGCGCAGATGCCAGCCCTGCCACAGGCGACGCCTATTCCGGAGCCTATACTTCGCTGAGCTGGGCAGGCGTGCCGCTGTTGGTCAAGTTCTTCTTCCAGCTTGCCTTTGCGGGCACAGCCGCCACGATTGTCTCTGGGGCAGTAGCCGAGCGGATTAAGTTCGTCAGCTTTTTGATCTTCAGCCTGCTGCTGGTGGGCGTTGCCTACCCGATCACAGGTCACTGGATCTGGGGCGGCGGCTGGCTCTATAGCGCAGGCTTCTGGGATTTTGCGGGTTCCACAGTGGTTCACTCCGTCGGCGGCTGGGCGGCCTTGATGGGCGCGGCTTTATTAGGGCCACGGCTGGGTAAATACAACTCAGACGGCAGCATCAACGCAATTCCAGGGCATAACCTGTCGATTGCGACGCTGGGCTGCCTGATTCTCTGGCTGGGCTGGTTTGGGTTTAACCCAGGCTCCACGATGAGCGTTGGCTGGCTGATTGGCCATATCGCCATGACCACCAACATTGCCGCAGCCTTTGGCGGTGCATCTGCCACAATTGTCGCCTGGATTGTGC
>CASBQH010000131.1 GCA_949127695.1 Synechococcales cyanobacterium PMM_0073 | reverse complement strand
GGCCTTTACCCAAACCGTGCTGGCTGACACGGAAGATGTCTGGGGCGAGCTGTTTCGAGAATCAGGCGCAACCTATCGCGATCCGAAGCTGGTGCTGTTTTCTGGACGCAACCAGTCAGCCTGCGGCGTCGCAGACCGAGCGGCAGGCCCGTTCTATTGCCCGCTGGATGAAAAAATCTATCTCGACCTCAGCTTTTTTAGAGATCTGGAGACGAAAATGCAGGCTCCGGGCGACTTTGCCCAAGCCTATGTGGTGGCGCATGAAGTGGGGCATCACGTCCAGAAGCAGCTCGGCGTTCTAGACAAAGTTCACGGGCTTCAGCAGCGGGTGAGCAAAACCCAGGCTAATCAGCTTTCGGTGCAGCTAGAGCTTCAGGCTGACTGCTTTGCGGGCGTCTGGGCGAATCGCTCTCAGGATCGGCAGAATAACATTCTGCTGGAGCAAGGTGACTTAGAAGAGGGACTACGCGCCGCTAGCAGCGTGGGCGACGATCGCTTGCAGATGCAGGCACAGGGCTATGTGGTGCCCGATTCATTCAACCATGGCTCCTCCGAGCAGCGGATGCGCTGGTTCAGGCAAGGTGTGAAGACGGGCGATCCGGGGCAGTGCGATACTTTTAGTGCGACCAAGCTCTAGCGGCTCTAGCACCGGCTGACAATAACGACGGCAACCGAAAAAAAGTAGACAAAACAGGGGGCATGATTGCCCCCTCGCTTTAAAAAATTACTAATTTTCTTGAACCAGCTCAACCTACATCAGGCCAACTTGAGAAAGAATGCCTTGGCCAGTTAGAAGCTCGGTGGCCAAACCAATCACAAAACCCATCATGGCTAGACGACCGTTCCATGTTTCAGCGAACTGAGTAAAACCGAATTTAGGTGCTTGATTTTCCATGACCGTTAGACCTCGTTGTTGTATCGATCTCGTTACATATAAGTTAACATAACTTTAGGAAATTGCGTAACATTTCGTGATTATTCTAGTTTTGGTCTGCTTAACTAGCTCATAAGTTTTGTTTATACTTGGCTAATCTTCTGCTTTTTTAGCGGCCAGCGGCAGGAAAATCGTCAGCACCTCGCCCTCATATGGATGCTCGCGCACAATCAGCTTGCCGCCCAGCGCCTGAAACAGGTTTTTGGTTACGGCCATGTTAAGGCTGAGGTTGCCAGTTTCAGGTTGAAACATCAGCATCTGGCCGATGGAGCGCACCACAGGCGCAAAGCCAATTTTGGCGCGTAGCTCCTTTGAGCCAGTTGCGCCTGCCGCAGCTTGGCACGAATTCTTCGCGTTCTGCCAATCCTGCGGCTGCGACAGCATTTGCAGCTTCAGCTGGTTTCCGGCGGGCGTCACCTGCACCTGAATATGGCTACCGGGCGGCAGGCGATGCGTGATCCGATCAATCAGCCCTGTCAGCGCCTGATCGAGCATCATTGGGTCGGTGGACACCAGCGGCAGCTTCTGGGGCAGCAGAATATCTAGCGTATGGCGATGCTGGCTAGCCTGCTGCTGCCAGCGACCAATATTTTGCTGGATCATCTGAGTGAGCGATATGGGCGCAAGCGGCATCAGCGCGCTCTTGGACTCGCAGGTTTGCAGCTCTACGGCGCGGAAGATCAGGCTAAAGCGATCGATCTGCTCGGTGCATTCGCGGTCGATGAGTTCCAGCCGCTTGATCACATCCGGACTCAGATCTTTGCGCTTCAGCAGCAGCCGCGTCAGAGTACGAATGGTGCTCAGCGGCGTCCGGACTTCATGCGCCAGCGCCTGCAACAGTTCGGTATCGGCAGTACGGCATGACGGATCTTCTAGCAGGTCGCTGGCTGGGTGATTGACTTGATCATGAGTCTGAGTCACGGGCGAGCCTGAGGGCGGCGATGCCGTCAAGGTCACAGATTCTGAGGCGGCGGCTGGGCGCTCGCTGGGTTCAGCCGCCTCCGGCAGATTGGCCAGCATCAGGCGGCTGAACTCGCTCACCGTGCGGTAGTCTGGCACAACTGGCGTAAACTGCTGCACCAGCCGGTTCATAGTCTTAATCAAATGCGAAGCCGTCAGCTGGAGCCTTGCCTGCAAAGATCGCCAAACCTGCCAGACGATTTCTGGATCAAACGAAAACAAAAAGGCCGGATCGCCTGTTTCTGTTTCGCCCAGCGTCATCACCAGGCTAAATTCTGGGGTGAGCACCAGACAGAACTGCTCAGCGGCCAGCGGATCATCCGCCCGCAGCGGCAGAGTTGGCACTGTTTTCCAAGGTTTGGCCGCAGATTCGGCAGGCGGCAAAACCTGAAGAATTTCTCCGGGCGCACCGGCTGTAAACACCCAAGTGGCAATCTGCTCCATCCAGTCTGCCTGCTGCAATATGGGAAACGGCCCTGAGAGCAGCAGCGCCTGAACTGGCTGCTCTGGCCGCTCGCTCAGCGTTGGCGGCAGTGATTCAATGCTCTGCTGGATCAGCTGGTTCAGCGCCGCCACTGCGCCAGTCCATTCGCGCTCAGCCTTAAGCCGCTGCTGAACTGGCGATTTAAAAGCAGGAGTTTGGATGCCGTGGGCTTGGGCAGATCGAGGCTTCTGAGCCAATCGCTCACCCTTCGCCGGAGCGCTCAGCGTTAAAATTTCACTTAAAGTTGGCAGATACCACTTGTACACAGAACCTCTACCGAATGACTTGCTACCGTTGAGAAAGTCGCAATGCAGCTTTCCTACTTACGACAATACTGGCATTCGTCGATAGGCGACAGGTTCAAAACCGTACCAATTGATTCGCAATCTCCTCCGATAGTTTGGATTCGGGTAATTTACCGCAGGGCGCTAAACCAGCCTGTTATTTTGCCTTCACCTTCAGATTACGCTCAAGATTGTCATATCCGGCCACAAAGCCATTTTTTAAGCTCACCACGCTGTCGCCATAGTAAAGCGTTTCGCTACAGGCAGAGGCGTTGAGCGTCACCTGCGTCGGCGTCCCCTGCACCCGCAGCAGATCCTCGCGGTTGGAGTCAGTCGTCCAGACTGGGCTGCGGCTATCGGCTGCGGTCAAAACCGGCGTCAGCTTCACTCTCAGATTGCGATCTTGGTTGTCATAGCCGATGACGCGCTGGTTGACCAGATCAACCGTGCTGCTGCCGTAGTAGAGCGTTTCTTGATCTGAATAGTCATATCGCAACACGCGGTTCGGCGTGCCCTGGATCTGGAAGACCGTGGCTTTGGTAGATCCCAGATCCCAGATGCCTGCTCGGGTTGGGATGACGGGCAGTTCGGTGGCAGATGCCTTGAGGTTACGGTCAGTATCGCTATAGCGCACCACCAGGCCATTGCTCAGCTCAACCTGGCTTTTGCCATATTGCAAAATTTCTTTACACAGAGAGTCATAGCGCTCGGTGCTGGTGGGTTCACCTTGCAGCTTTAATACCACCGCTCGCCGTGAGCCAATGCCCCAGAGATCGCCCATCGCAGGCTGCTCAGCTGCTTCTTGGGCGCGCTTTTGGGCATAGCGCAGGTTGGTTTGATATTCAGAGACTTTGGCCACCGCTACGTCATAGCGTTGGTCGGAGTTCGGTACCATCTGCATCAGCTCAACCGCCTCTGCCCACCAGTCTGAAACCTGCTGCCACTCTTTGATCGATTGGGCGCTCTGGGTGAGTTCGGCGGCGCTAATGGCGCGGTTCACGCCCCAGCGAAAGGCTTCGGTTTTGGGGATGGCGCGTGCGGTTTCTGGGGGCTTCGCGCCATCCATAAACACGCCAATAAACAAGGCAATGCCGAGCGCCAAAATAGAGCAGACTGCCGCCAACGGCAACAGCGAGGACGAACGCCGCCGCAGCGGTGACTGGATCGGGCGTCTGACTTCTAACAGCGGGTAGCGCTCGCGGCCATCAGTCTGGCCGTTAATATGGCCGTTGGCGCGACCGTTAGAATGTCCGTTGCCGTTACCATTCTGTCCAGGTTGATTATCCATAGAGGCGGGAGAGGCGGGCTTTACCCAAGTCAGAACTGATCTTGTCAAGTTTTGCTAAGTCAAGTTTTACTAAGTATAGTCAATCAGATTTTGCCAATCCCGATTCTGCGAGAGTAGCCCCGTCAGGTTACAAGACCTGCGCTGTAGCTAGCAATGATCTGGCGCACTTGCTGGGCAGCATTGCTGCGAGCAAACTGGCGCTGTGATCTTCCCTGTGATCCCGCATCTGAAACCGCCCATCCCATCGTCAGCTGCGGCGCTCGCCAGAAGTTGAGATGCCCCACGGGTGGATCAGCATAGAAGCTGGTAGGCCGCGACGAGCCGGCATCTAGCAGCGCCGAACTCCAGTGTGTAAAGCGATCATGGCTAAAGCGATGCACCGGAAACGCAGTCCGCAGCGGCATTCCCCAGCCGTCAAAGGCCAGCAGCGCCAATACTTTGCCGCCCAGCGCCTGCCAGAGCAAAGCCGCCGTGAACGCACCCACCACGCCCGCGCTAAAGCCAATCATCAGCAGCGATTGTGGCTCAGTTTTTTCCCCAGCTTGATCCTGCTGGCGCTCTAGCAGAAACCGGAGAATTTGATCCCCCGCATAGGCTGGAGAGTCTGGGGCAGGATAGATCCAGGCGTTGCATAGCGCAGTTGCCTGGACAAATTGGGCGGTTAGAGCGGGTGGATGAATGCCGGGACAGATCACAACTTGAGGCGCTAAAGATAAAGCTGGGTCAGAGATTTCAGTCATGATCTTTTAGCAAAAATTTTACAGCCGATTATTTTTTGAGCGCCTCAGTAGAACGGTAGACTAAGGGGTGGCATTGCTGTCTGGCCTGCGAAGGAGCCTGCATGAAGCTACGGTCGTTTTACTCAGTTTTGGTTGGCGTGGTGCTGGCGCTGCTGCTGGCGGGCGGGATTGGAGCGATTTGGCTGAGCGCCGGTACAGGCAATGCGGTCGGTAATCCTGTTGGCAATTCTGGCGGCAGTGCCGCCGCCGCCAGAATTGCCCAACGCAGCCAAAAACCCCCTTTAGCCCTGACTCAGCCTGCCGCTGCCGCCAGCGCTTTATTCATCTCACGTCAAGCCGCAGTCACGGTATCGCTGCTAAGCAACCCCGAACAGCTGGCCGACTTCTGGCTCTCAGGACTTTCTACAGCGCAGCGCCAGACCCGTCAGGCGGAACTGGAGTCGCT
>CASBQH010000130.1 GCA_949127695.1 Synechococcales cyanobacterium PMM_0073 | reverse complement strand
TAATTATCCCTAGCGCGATCGCGCCCCCCCCCGACAAATGCCCCAATCACACAGGCCAAAAAACCAGTAATCAGCAATAGCTTCCAGCCCAACCAAGCCCCAATCATCGCGGCCAGCTTGGCATCGCCGCCGCCCATAGCCGTTTGGCCAAACAGCATCGATCCAGCCAGGGTGATCAGCTCAAACAGCCATAGCCCTAGCACTGCGCCCCCAACGCCACCCAGCAGATAGCTAGCCGCGCCTGACCATTCGCCAGCTGCCCAGCCCAACCCAGCCTGAAACAGCAGACCCGCTACCAGTCCTGATTGGGTGAGTGAGTTGGGCAGCGTCATGGTGTCGAGGTCAATCAGGGATAAGGCCAGCAGCCAGCTCAAAAACGCCCAGTAGCCTAAGGTCAGCAGCGACAGGTCGAACGCCGAGTAAACTGCAACAAACAGCAGACCCGTCGTGGCTTCGACCAGCGGATAGCGGATTGGAATGCGGCTGCGGCAAAAGCGACAGCGGCCTTTAAGCCAGAGCCAGCCCAGCACCGGCACGTTGTCATAGGCTTTGAGCGGGCGCAGACATTGCGGACAGCGCGAGGGCGGAAACAGCACCGACAGCCCTGCGGGAACTCGATAGATCACGACGTTGAGGAAGCTGCCCACGGCTGCCCCTAGCAAAAACACGATTAGCCCAATCAGGGCAGAAAAAACTAGCTCCATTGGGCAAGCCTCAGCGCAGTTTGCTCAGATCTTCTGAATATTAGGGCAAATCGTCTGCTGGATCCGGTCGGCAGGCGGCTGATCTTGCCAGCCGGAGAGAATGCCTTGCAGCTCAGCCCGCAGCGTGGTCAGGGCATCGATCTGGTGCGAGATATCAGCCACCTTGGCTTCAAGATGCTGCTTGATGTCGCCGCAGGGCAGCTCGCCATGATCATGCACAGCTAAAATTTGCTGGATTTCTTTGAGGTTGAGTCCCAGCGCCTGTGACCGCTTGATGAAGGCGAGCCGATTTAAAACTTCGGCTTGAAATAGCCGATACTGCGATTCTGAACGCTGCACGGTGGGGATCAGCAGGCCAATTTCTTCGTAGTAGCGAATCGTCTTCACCGGCAGACCGCTCGTTTCGGCCACTTCGCCAATTTTGAGTAGCTTTGTCATTTTGCGCCCCAATATTTAGCCAGTATTCAGCCTGCTGACATCTGCTTGATCAAAATCTTACTTGCTTTACTTTAAGTTTGACAGCAGCTTGGCAGCAGCTTGACAGCGATAGCTGGGGCTTGTCGCCAAACTCAGGCATGACTTCTCAGCCTTTCCCCAAAAATTCAGCCGGTTTCTGGTTCAAGCCTTGGCCGATTCGGCTCTAGATTCAGCCACAGATTCAGCTCCGGCAGGCAGCTCTGGATCAGGCAGAAGGTTCAGCAGCGGCAGCGTTACTTTGACCGTAGTGCCCTGATCGAGTCCAGCGCTATGTAGGCTAATTTGGCCACCCATCATTTCGACTAGGTTGCGCGAGATCGCCAGCCCTAGCCCCGTGCCTTCAAACTTGCGCGTGGTCGAGCCATCGACCATTACAAAGGGACGGAACAGCTTATGCTGCTGAGTCAGGTCAATGCCAATGCCCGTATCCTGAATCGTGATCACCACCCAGTCTTCGATCTCAGAAGGATCAGGCTGATGGCCATTGCCGTTACTGCTGGGCGTGGCCGAGCGAGCAGGCAGATCCTGCGGAATCGATTCAAATCGCGTCTGAATCGTGATGCTGCCCTGGTCGGTAAATTTAATCGCGTTGTAAATAATATTCAGCAGCACCTGCTTGAGCCGCCCTGGATCTACCCGCACCAGAATGGGTTCAGCGGGCTGAATAAAATTCAGCGCCAGCCCCCTTTGCTGGACGGAGACCGCCTGCAAATCCACCACGTCTTTGAGGATTTGCCGCAGGTCAATGGTTTCAATCACCAGCGGCAGCTTTTTCTCTTCAATCCGCTGAATATCTAGCAGGTCGTTGATGATTTTTAGCAGGTGAATCGCCGCCTTATCGGCCTGCTCCAAAAATTCAACTTCCTCCTCGCGACTGTCGCAGCAGCCGTCTTTGACCAGGCGAATGCTGCCAATAATTGCATTGAGGGGCGTCCGCAGCTCGTGCGAGGTGTTGGCCAAAAACTGGCTCTTCAACTGGTTGGCAGCATCAGCATCTTGCCAAGCCGACTCCAGCTCTTTGGCGCGTTCTTCAAGCCTCCCCACCATGTTGTCTAGAATTGCGGCCAAGTGATTCAGTTCACGAATGCGAAAGTTTTTGGGCGCGCGCTCTAGGGGATCTCGCTTGTGAATTCGCAGCGCATATTTGCCCAACTGCTCAATCGGCAGCGCCAGATCGCGCGCCATATAGAGCATGGCCAGCAGATGCGCCGCCAGCAGCCCCACGGTCAAAATCAGCAGAATTTGGGTGATATCGGACAGCCCTTCTAGAGCGCTGTCGGCAGGCGTGACGGCCAGGACTGCCCAGGTTTGGCTCTGCTTGCTGGTAATGGGCACCTTCATCGGGCTGAATCCAGCGATCCATTCCGCCTGCTCGCCGGCCAAATTAAACAGATGCCGCGAGTCGGTATCGTCGCGCCGCACGTTGTTGAGGATATCTTGAAACCGATCGCTGTTGTCGCCCTGCGCCACATTCAGCCCCACCTGCCCCTGCTGCGGATGGGCTAAAAATCTGCCGTTTGGATCAATCACAATCGTGCTGCCTTGCAGCAGCCAAGCCGCCGAAGACTCTACCTGCTGAATAGTGGTCTGCGCCGTGAGGCTGTAGCGCAGCGCTTCGGCGGTGTCGTAGACGGGCATACTCAGCAGCAGGTTTAGCTGGCTGTTGCTGTTGGCTAAATCTGGGCGGTTGAGGGTGTTTACAGTCAGCGTATGGTCGCGGTTTAGCTCTGAGGCTTGACGCTGCTTTGCCCATTCGGTGGTGTTAATTGGATCAAAAACACGATTGCCGCAGGTGCTAGCGACCATCTGCTGACTGGCGAGATCTCTGAGCTGCAAACAATGCACATTGGTGGGCAGCTGCTTTTGGAGCTGCGTCAGAAAAATGCTGGCCTCCTCAGGTTCGCCCAACTGGAGCGGAGCAGTCTTGCTGGCAATCGCCAAACTGGTCTGGAGGGCGTTGATTGAATTATGGATTGCTTCAGCCTTGCGAACTGCGCTCTGCTCCAGATTTTCGCGGGCAGTTTGCAGCAGGCTGCTTCTGGCCTTGCGGAAGGTGAAGGCCATTCCCAGAAACAAGATTGGGATGCTGAGCAGCAAAATTCGCAACAGCAGAATGCGGCGAAACGAAGATTGACCCACCATTGCCATAGTTACTTTCCAAGCTGAGGTATGAAGGTCACACCCGGATGCGCTCCCCTCCTAAGATTAATACTCAACCCGTTAGGATAGGTTTGCCATCCGTGACAGAAATCGTTTCTTCAAGAAGTCTTCACTCAAATCTGACTCAAATCTGATGCGCCCCTGAACCCCTGAATCGCCACCCATGCTGCACCGACCTCACGTAACCGTTGTCCTGGCAATGAGTGCAGATGGCAAGATTGCCGATATTCAGCGCTCTGCTGCCCGATTTGGCTCTGCTGCCGACAAACATCACCTGGAAACTCAAATTGCTCAAGCTGACGGTATCCTGTTTGGCGCGGGAACGTTACGAGCTTATGGAACCACGCTAACAGTAAATGATCCTCAGCTCTTACAGCAGCGCCTTGCGCTAGGGAAGCCGCCTCAGCCTGTCCAAATCGTTTGTTCAGGCTCTGGAGCGCTAGATCCGCAGCTCCGCTTCTTCCAACAGGCCGTCCCACGCTGGCTGCTGACGAGCGCCGAGGCTTTAACCGGCTGGCAGAACCGCCCAGAATTTGCGCGGGTGCTGCCATTCTACTCTGAAGCGCCCGACTGGAGCCAAGTTTTCCAGGCGCTGCTGGGGTTGGGGCTGGAGCGCCTGGTGGTTACAGGCGGCGGTGAGCTGGTGGCCGAGCTGCTGGCGGTTGATTTAATTGACGAATTCTGGCTGACCCTCTGCCCGCTGCTGTTGGGCGGCGCGGCTCCGAGTCCGGTGGCGGGAGCTGGTTTTCTGGAGGCAGCAGCACCTCGGCTAGAGCTGCTCTCGGCAGAAGTCCTCGGCTCTGAGGTGTTTCTGCACTATCGGCGGCTCTGACCGCAGCGCTCATAGCAGCCTTGGCAGCAGCAGCAATCCAGAGGGCTGTGATAGAGTGCTCAAGGCTGAATCTCCGGTCGCCACAGTCCTTTACTCATCACTCTTCTACTCACCGCCCATGTTTGAGAAAAAACCCAGCTACTCGGTCTCCTGGATTAGCCAAATTGCCGAAGTCCCGCAGGCAGAATGGGACGCGCTTGCCCTGCCGCTAAAAACGCCGTTTTTGGAATGGGACTGGCTGCAAAATATGGAGAGTTCGAGCAGCACGACGGCCAAATCAGGCTGGCTGCCAAACCATCTGACGCTCTGGCGAGATCGCAGCCTGATTGCAGCAGCGCCGATGTATATCAAGGGGCATAGCTACGGCGAGTTTGTGTTTGATCACCAGTGGGCGGATTTGGCCTACCGGCTGGGGATGGAATATTACCCGAAGCTGCTGGGGATGTCACCGTTTACGCCGGCTGAGGGCTATCGGTTTTTGATTGCGCCCGGAGAGGACGAAGATGCACTGACCGAAATGATGGTGGCGGCGATTGACCAGTTCTGCCTTCGCAACCAGATTTCAGGCTGCAATTTTCTCTATGCTGATCCAGACTGGCGGCAGCTGATGGAGCGGCATGGCTTTGTCAGCTGGCTGCACCATAGCTATGTCTGGTCAAACCAAAACTTTCAGAGCTTTGATGACTATTTGGGCGCGTTCAATGCCAACCAGCGACGCAATATCAAGCGCGAGCGCAAGGCCGTCGCGGAGGCTGGACTGCGAATTGAGCCGCTGACGGGCGAGCAAATTACGCCAGATTTGCTGGCGCAGGTCTATCGGTTTTATTGTGACACCTGCGACAAGTTTGGCTTCTGGGGCAGCAAATATCTGACTCAGCAGTTTTTTGAGCAGCTTTACCCCACCTACTGCCATCAAGTGGTGCTGTTTGGCGTCTATGACGAGGCAGCGCCAGACCCAGAGCAGCTGGCTGGCATGTCGTTTTGTCTCACCAAAGGCGATCGGCTGTATGGCCGCTATTGGGGCGCAGCGCAGGAGTTTGACAATCTGCATTTCGACACCTGCTACTACAGCCCAATTGAATGGGGCATTGCTCACGGCATTCAAACCTTTGACCCCGGAGCAGGCGGTCGCCACAAAAAGCGGCGCGGCTTTCCGGCCATGCCCAACCATTCGCTGCATCGGTTTTACGACGCCCGGTTTGCCAAAATCCTCAAGAGCTATATCAGCGAAATTAATCTGCTAGAGCAGCAGGAGATTGAGGCAATTAACGCCGATATTCCATTCAAGCAAGAGCGGCCTGAGCTGAAGCTAGAGGAATAGCTAGCCTGCCGCTAGGGCAACTCCTGAATCACCTCCGCCAGCATCCCGACGATTTCGTCAATCTGAGATCGCTGAATGATCAGCGGCGGCGACAGGGCAATAATATCGCCCGTGGTGCGAATCAGCAGACCCCGCTCATAGCAGCGCAAAAAGCATTCAAACGCCCGTGCCGTAGGTTTACCTGGAATTGACGCCAGCTCGATCCCGGCGACTAGCCCCAAGTTTCGCACATCAATCACATGCGGCAAGCCTTTCAGCCCATGCACCGCCGCTTCCCAGTAGCTCGCCAGCTCGCCCGCCCGCCTAAATAGCCCTTCTTGCTCATACAGATCTAGGGTGGCCAGCGCGGCGGCACAGGCAACCGGATGCCCAGAATAGGTGTAGCCATGAAACAGCTCGATCGC
>CASBQH010000129.1 GCA_949127695.1 Synechococcales cyanobacterium PMM_0073 | reverse complement strand
TCTTCCTGTTTAATCTCATGCTCTCTGATACGAGCCGATAGCTTGCGCTGCTCCGTCTCAATCTTTTGCTTGAGATCTGCCTGTTCTTGAATTATTAGGCTGCGTCGTTGCTGCAATTCTGCAAATTCACCTTTGTACTCACTCACCTGTAAGTCAGCAGCCTGAACCTTCTCAGTCAGCTCACTGTCTTGGTTCCGCAGCCAGTCTACCTTTTGGTTGAGCTGTTCCAGCGTTTGACCTAGCTGAAGCGCATCCTTGCGTTCCTCTAACTGCCGCTGTAGCTCTTTGGTTCGTCCTGCCTGTAATGCCGCCAGTCCAACGCCTGAGCCAGCAGTCGCTGCACCTGCAACTGCCGCTGTTGTGACGGGCTGACCTAATAGAAGCGTGATTGAAGTGCTGGTAATAAACGGAACTGCACCTGCTAAAAGCCAATCAGGAAAGGGATGTTGCACGGGTATCTCCACCATAACAATAAGAACCAGAGCGGATTTATGTTATGCTCAAGTTTCCCGGAACTGAGAGACAGCTAACGGCAAAATTCAAAGTTTGACTTTTATCTGAGCAAAGAGCTTTTCGAGCTAGCTCGATGTAGATCGGCAACAGCTTAACTTTGCAACAGCACCTGGCAGACTTGCTCAGCGGTGGCTGTCCAGCCAATAATTCCACCCTGCGCCCGCAGCATTTCAATCGTTGCCTGCTTAAATTCGGGAAAGTAGCTGGCGGTGCAGTCTTCGACCAGCAGGCATTCATAGCCGCGATCGTTGGCTTCGCGCATGGTGGTCTGGACGCAGACTTCGGTGGTGACGCCGGTGATGAGCAAATGAGTGATTCCCTGCTTTTGCAGAATGGCGGCTAGAGGCGTATTGTAAAAAGCACCTTTGCCCGGTTTGAGAATCACAATTTCGTTGGCTAGCGGCGCGAGGGCGGAAATGATGGCGTTGCCGGGTTCACCGCAAATTAAAATCCGTCCCATTGAGCTAGTATCGCCAATTTTCAGCTTGGCATTACCGCGCTTCAGCTTCGAGGGCGGACAGTCTGAGAGGTCGGGCTGATGGCATTCCTGGGTATGAATCACCAGCAGGCCGAGGCTGCGAAAGGTATGCAAGAGTTTTTCAAGCTGCGGCACAATTGCCTGAAGCTGCGTCACATCGTTGCCCAGAGCATCCCCAAAGCCCTCTGGCTCCAGGAAATCACGCTGCATGTCGATAATTACGAGCGCTAGCTGATCGAGCGAATCGGGCAGCGGATAGTCGTAGGGCAGGGCGGGGATACTGCTGGCGGCGGAGAGCGGATGATCTTGGAATTGGGTGGGGAGATGAGTCATTGGATATTCTCGAAGCGTTGTTTAGCTGCTTTTAATGTCCGGCCATAGCGTGACCGATGGCTGTATATTCTGCGGTGGCGGTTGGGCTTTGGTAGGTGAACTGGCCGCCGCTGATCACAATCAGTCGATCGGAGAGCTTGAGCAGCTCGTCGAGGTCTTCGCTGACTAGCAGCACGGCTACGCCTCGGTTGCGGGCGTTGAGGATTTGGGTATGGATGAAATCTACGGCGGCAAAGTCGAGGCCGAAGCAGGGGTTGGCGGCAATCAGCAGCTTGATTTGCTCAGCCGAGAGTTCGCGGGCTAAGACTGCCCGCTGGACGTTGCCGCCAGAGAGATTTTGCACCGGGGTTTCGGGAGAAGGGGTTTTGACGGAAAACTGGCTAATTAGACCTACCGCCGTCTGACGAATCGCCTGCAAAATTAGCAGGATGCCTTTGGCTTGGGGAGGTCGATCAAAGGTACGCAGCGCCATGTTTTCGGCGACGCTCATATGCCCGACACAGGCGTTACGGAGCGGCTCTTCGGGTAGGGAGAACACCTGATGCCGATACATCTCGGCGCGGGTAGCGTTGTATTGTTCGCCGTTCACCCAGACTTCACCGGCGGATGCCACGCGCTGTCCGGCTAATACTTCCACTAATTCTCGCTGACCGTTGCCTGAAATGCCAGCAATGCCGACAATTTCGCCGCTGTAAACCGTCAGGTCAAGGCCAGAAACAGCGGCTGTGCCGTTATCTTTCTGGGCGCTGAGCTGGCGGACTTCTAGGACAGGCACCGCGTTGGGCTGGCTGTTTTTTTGGACGGGCGTGGGGGTTTTCTGTTCACCCATCATCATCTCAGCCATATCCGCGACAGTGAGCTGGCTGACTTGGCCACTGCCCGCAAATTTACCTTTCCGCAGCACCGTAATTTCGTCGGCAAAGGCCGTTACTTCTCGGAACTTATGCGAGATCATCAAGACGCTGAGTTCGCCTGCACTCACCTGCTGCCGCAGCAAGCCCAAGACTTCATCAGCTTCAGCCGGAGTTAGAACCGAGGTCGGTTCGTCCAGAATTAAAATGCGGCTATGCAGATAGATCTGCTTGAGAATCTCTAGCTTTTGCTTTTGGCCAGCTGCCAGCTGCGCGATTGGCGTTTCCAGCGGCACCTGAAACGGCGAGCTAGACATAAAGGCTTGCAGTTCTTCCAGCTCAGCCTTCCAGTTGATCACGCCGCCGCCGCCAAACCGCGACAGCACCAGGTTTTCGGCTACTGTCATAGCCGGAACTGAGGTGAAATGCTGGTAGACCATGCCAATACCGTAGCGGTGTGCGTCACGAGGATTGCTAATCTGCGCGGAATGGCCGTCAATTAGCACCTCGCCTGCGGTGGGCTGATAGAAGCCCATGACGCATTTGACCAGCGTACTTTTTCCAGCTCCGTTTTCGCCCAGCAGCGCGTGAAAGCTGCCCGGTTTGAGCCGCATCGACAGGTTTTCGAGCGCCACCAGACTGCCAAATCGTTTGGTCATGCCGTTGACTTGCAGATCCGGCGGATGATCGAGATGCAAAGCCGGAGTGAGGGAAGAAACTGTGGTCATGGGAACTCCTGCGACTGCTTAATTACTGCTTGCCTACTGCTTAATTGCTTCGATAAACGCCTGCGATTCAGCCACTGCGCCAAATACGCCACCCTGCATTTTGATCATTTTCAGCGCTGCCAGATAGTTGCCATAGTCGGTCGCGCCAGTGCAGTCTGACAACATCAGACATTCGTAGCCGCGATCGTTAGCATCCCGCATGGTGGTATGGACACAAACATCGGTGGTAATGCCGGTGAGTACAATATTTTGAATTCCCTTTTGGTGCAGCAGCAGATCGAGATCGGTGGCGTAGAATGAGCCTTTGCCCGGTTTATCAATGATTGCTTCGCCGGGAATAGGCGCAAGTTCCGGGATGATCTTCCAGCCCGGTTCGCCTCGCACCAGAATTTTGCCGCAGGGACCCGGATCGCCAATGCCTGCGCCAATTTGCTGCGAGCGCCAGCGCTTGTTGGCAGGCAGATCACAGAGGTCAGGGCGGTGGCCTTCACGGGTATGAATAATGTGGTAGCCTTCGGCTCTGGCGACGCTGAGCAGCCGCGCAATTGGGGCAATTGGCGCGCGGGTCAGCGACAGGTCGTAGCCCATTTTATCAACGTAGCCGCCTTCACCGCAGAAGTCGGTCTGCATATCAATCACGATGATTGCCGTGTTTTCAGGTCGCAGATCGCCGTTGTACGGATAGGGATATGGATCAGATTCTACAAAACGTCCCATTTTAATCTATACTCCAATTTGCCAGCTATTCATTAGTTATCTATTCCTAAGGCTCCTGGCACACCCGCCAGCGTTCGCTTGGGTGAGCAAGTGAGGATCATAATCAGCAGCGTCAGCACATAGGGGGCAGCATTAAACAGATAGTAGCCCTGCTTAATCCCAACCGACTGGAGCGCTGGCCCTAGCGCCTGTGCGCCACCAAACAGCAGCGAAGCCCAGAGGCACATGATCGGGTTCCAGCGGGCAAAAATCACCAGCGCCACCGCCATCAGTCCCTGGCCGCTAGAGATTCGCTCTGTCCAAACGCCGGGGTAGTAAAGCGACAGCGCCGCGCCGCCAATTCCGGCCAGAAAGCTGCCAGCCATAATGCTGAGCATTCGCACTTTGAAAATGGACACGCCCATCGCTCTGGCCGCATCAGGGCTGTCGCCCACGGCTCGCACATACAGCCCCCAGCGAGTAGATTTGAAGAACCATGTCATTAGAGGCGCTAAGGCGATACCCAGCAGAAACAGCGGGCTAATTTGCAAAGCAGCTTCGACGGCAGGTGAAACAGCGCTGCCAGCCAGATTCAGCGTTGGCAACTGCGGAGCCGAGGGCTGAATGAACGGTTTGCCAAAAAAGAAGGCAATGCCGCTGCCAAAAATAATCATGGCGATTCCTACCGCCACATCGTTAACCCGATATTGCTGCGACAGCCAGCCGTGGATGCTGCCCAAAACTAACCCCGCCAGCCCTGCCGCTAGAATTCCAAGCCAGGGCGAACCCGTTAGGTAGGAGGTGCCATAGGCGGTCATCGCGCCTGTGAGCAATGTGCCTTCTAGCCCCAAATTAATCTTGCCGCTTTTTTCAGTCAGGCATTCGCCTAAGCTGACAAACAGAAATGGTGTACCGCCGCGCATGGTGCCTGCAACAATTGCCAAAGGCACACCCCACCAGCCCAAACCTTCTGCCATAAAATCCTCCAGGTTGACTTTGTAGCTAGACTGTAACTTCTTAGACCGTCACCACAGGCTCCTCACCCGGACTGGAAGGCGGCGAAGCGGAAGTAGTAATAATCGGCTTCTCTTTAAAGAAGCGAATCTTACCGTAGAGTGAATCACTATAGAGTACGACTAAGAACACCAGTCCCTGAAACACCAGCACGGTCGCATCCGGTAAGTTTAGCGAGCGCTGGAGAATGCCGCCGCTGGCCAAAATGCCGCCCACCAGCAGCGAAATTAGCACCGCTGCCAGCGGATTATGCCTCGCTGCAAAAGCCACTAAAATACCGCCATAGCCATAGCCGACGTTGAGTGATTCGTTGGCTGTTCCCTGCACCGCCGCTACTTCCACCATGCCTGCTAGCCCCGCGCAGGAGCCAGCCAGAAAGCAGATGATGACCGTTAGTTTGCCGACGGGAAGCCCTGCAATTCGCGCTGCCCGCACGTTGCCGCCTGCTGTCCTGGCGGCGAAGCCAAAGGTGGTGCGCTGCATTAGAAAATAGGTAATCAAGCAGGCAACAAGGCCGTATACTAAGCCCCAATGCACCCGCGTACCCGGAATATCGCCCAGCATATTCACCTCTGCCAATGGAAAGGTGGAAGGCTTGTTAAGCGAACTCGGATCGCGCATTGGCCCGCCGACCAGATGGTTGAGTAACGCAATCGCAATATAATTGAGTAGCAAACTGCTAATAGTCTCGTTTACGGCGCGATAGTGGCGAAGTGCCCCCGCTGCCGCAATCCACAGCCCGCCCGCCACCAGTCCGGCGATTGCCATTGCGGTCTGCACCAGAATTGGTGGTAGCGCAGTGCCAATCGCCAGACCTATCGAGATCGCAGCCAAACCGCCCATCACCAGCGCCCCTTCATTGCCGATAATCACCAGCCCTAATCGAGCGGGGAGCGCGGTGCAGAGGGCGCTCAGCATCAGCGGCGAAGCGCGAATTAGCGTATTTTGAAAGGTGCTGGCGCTGCCAAATGCCGCCTTCCAAATCAGCCCATAGACCTCCAGCGGATTGGCTCCAACCATCGCGCAAAATAGGCCAAACAGCAGCAGGCCAACCAAAATTGCGCCAAACGAGAGGCAGAGCGATTCGAGCGTGCGTCGCCAAGTCTGCATGGGTTCCTCCTAATTTGGCTAGCTGCCGATTGAGCCGACTACACCTTCGACCAGATAATTCATTTGCTCTAGCTTTGGATCTTGCTGCTTCAAGGATTCTGAGGCCGCAACCACCACATTGCCTTTGTTATCCTTAATCTCGCCTTTGTATATCACCATGCTGCCATCCATAAACTGCGCTTTTACCGCGTCAGCCTTTTGCTTGGTATCGCTGCTGACCGCTACGCCGTAATCTGACACCTTACAAAAGCCTTCTTTCAAGCCACCTCGCAGAATATGCGAAATGCCGCCATCCATTAGCTTTTTGCCGGAATGCATCTCTTCGGCCAGCTGGCTGTAAATGTTTGACCAGTCCCACTCTGCCCCAGTCAAGTAGCCCTTGGGCGCTAGCGCTAGCTGATTGGCGTGATAGCCAGACGAGAAGATGCCCCGCTTCTCGGCGGTTTCCATCACCACTTTCGGGCTATCGACGTGACAGGTGACGACATCAATGCCTTGATCGGCCATGCTGTTGGTGGCTTCGGCTTCTTTAATCGGCTCAGCCCAGTTGCCGGTGAACACCACCTGCGTGGTGACGCTGGGCTTGACGCTGCGCGCCCCTAGCGTAAAGCTGTTGACGTTGCGGAGCACCTGTGGAATCGGCTTGGCGGCAACAAAGCCCAGCTTGCCGGTTTTAGAAGTCAGCCCTGCTACAATGCCTGCAATATACTGCGCTTCGTCAATATAGCCATAATAGCTGCCGATGTTTTTGGGCGTGCTGCCCTCTTTGTAAAGTCCGCCTGCATGAAAAAACTGCACGTCGGGATAGTCTACGGCTAGCTCGAGAATATGCGGGTCATAATAGCCGAACGAGGTGGGGAATAGCGCCTTAGCGCCATCGATATCGATCATGCTCCGCATCGATTCAGCCACGGCGGTGGTTTCGGGCACATTGGCCTCTTCGACCAGTTTTACCCAGGAGAATTTTTTGGCCATCGCGGCTGCGCCTTCAGCATGAGCCTGATTGTAACCATAGTCATCTTTGGGTCCCACATAGATAAACCCAATGGTCATCGGCTCATCTTTGCCGCCCGATCCGCTCTCTGCGCTGCTGCCCGTGCTGCTAGCGGTGCAGCCTGTCCCCAACTTGGCCGTTAAACCAAATGCGCCCGTCGCCAGCAGCCCACGAATAATTTGGCGACGAGAAACTCCAAACAACTGACTCACGCTGGCAGCTCCTTAACGAAGATTGAGCAAAGTCTATCAAGATTCATCAGGTCGCGGAACTAGAAAAGGTGCGATAAAAGTATGTAAAAAAAGCGGACGTTGAGCGTAGCAAAAAATTAATCGGCAGACCCAGATCAAATTCTGCCAACTTGGGTTACTCTATGGGGGCAATCTCCGGGTCTAGCTGACTCAAACTCTAGCCTGCTCGGTGACTCCCCTGCTCCATCTGATCTCTATGGCTTCAGTTCTGCGCTACCTGTTTCCGTTTTTTGATGCCTCAGCCCAAGCCTGGTCAATTGAGGCGCGGCTGCTGCGCTGGCTGACTATTCTCTGGCTGTCAGTTGGGCTAGTCATGATGTACTCAGCCTCCTATGTAGCCGCTGGGGCGGCAACGGGGGACAGTCTGTATTTCTTTAAAGGGCAGATGATCTGGATTTTTCTGGGCTTAACCTGCTTCAACGCTTTAACGCATTCCTCGCTGCGCTATATGCTGGGGCTAGCTGACTGGGGCGTGATGCTGTTTCTGGGGCTGATCTTGCTAACGCTGGTGCCGGGAGTGGGAGCCACAGTGAATGGAGCGACGCGCTGGCTGGTGCTGGGGCCGGTGGCGCTACAGCCTTCCGAGATGATCAAACCGTTTCTGGTGCTGCAAAGCGCCCGGATTTTTGGCCAGTGGGAGCGGCTGCCCTTGCAGGCAAGGCTGGTCTGGCTGGCCGTATTTGCAATTGTCTTGGGCGGCATTTTGATCCAGCCTAACCTCAGCACGGCAGCGCTCTGCGGCATGATGCTCTGGCTGATTGCCCTCTCGGCTGGGCTGCCCTACCGCTATTTGGGCAGCGCAGCCGAGAGGGC